>JAISDQ010000237.1 GCA_031264605.1 Synergistaceae bacterium
TGCACGGGCAGGATCGCATCCATTATCTCCCTGCGAATCTCGGGAGACTCCACGGGAAAGAGGCATTCGACCCTGCCGTCCAGATTGCGCGTCATGAGGTCGGCGCTGCCAAGGTACAGTTCCTCGTCGCCGCCGTTGCGGAAGTAAAAAGCGCGCGTGTGTTCGAGGAAACGCCCGACGATGCTCGACACCCTGATATTTTCGCTCAAATCCTTGACTCCGGGCCTGAGACAGCAGATGCCGCGCACCTGTAAATCGATTTTGACCCCAGCGCGGGAGGCTCTGTAGAGCGCGTCGATGCTCTCCTTGTCCGAGACGGCGTTGAGCTTGAAAATCAGGCGTCCGCCGCCGCTTTCGGCGTGACGGCTTATCTCGCGGTCTATCCTGGCAATTATCTCGCGCCGCAGGGTATGCGGAGCGACCAGAAGTTTCCGGTATTCCTTCTGCGCCGAGTAGCCGGTGAGCACGTTGAAGAGGTCGGACGCGTCGGCGCCTATGTCGGGATTCGCAGTGAACAGCCCGAAATCGGTATATACTCCGGCGGTGACGGCGTTGTAGTTCCCGGTGCCAAGATGGACGTAGCGCCTGATTCCGTCCTTCTCGCGCCTGACGACCAGGCATATCTTGGCGTGAGTCTTGAGCCCGGGCAGGCCGTAAACGACGTGGACGCCCGCGCCTTCGAGCGCCCTTGCCCAGCCGATGTTGTTCTCCTCGTCGAACCTCGCTTTGAGTTCCACCAGGGCGGCAACCTGTTTGCCCCTCGAACACGCTTCCTTGAGCGCTTCTACTATCGGCGAATTGGTTCCCACCCTGTAAAGCGTCTGTTTTATCGCCAGCACGTCCGCATCCCGTGAGGATTCGTATATGAAATCGACCACCGGCTTGAAGCTGTCGTATGGATGATAGAAGAACATATCGCGCTCGCGGACGGCGTCGAATATCTTCTTTCTGTCGCGGGTCACACGGCGTATTCCCGGCGTGAAGGGCGGATACTTCAAATCGGGCCGGTCGAGGCCGCAAAGCTGCATCAGCGACGACAGCCCCACGAGGGATTCCGTGGAATATACCTGAAACGTGTTCAGTTCGAGGTTCCGCGTCAAAATTTCCCTTATGTGCCTCGTGACCCCGCGTTCTATCTGAAGCCTGACGGCGAGGCCGAAACGCCGTTTTTCCACGCTCTCGCGGATGGAATGGAGCAGGTCTTCGGCTTCGTCCGCCTCTATCTCGAAATCGGCGTCTCTCGTTACGCGGAACAATACGGCGTCCTCTACTGTCATTCCGGGAAACAGCGTGCTGAGATTCGCCTCTATTATATCCTCCAGCCACACGAACGCAACGTTCCGCGAACCCCGCAATCCCGTTTTGTCCTCTTTGCCCGCGGATTCGGGCGGAAGCTGGAAGAGCCGCGGGAACGACTCAGGGATTTTGAGCCTCGCGAAACGCTCGTGCCCCTTCCCGTCGCGGAGCGCGAGGGCGAAATTCAGGCTGAGGTTCGAGATATGCGGAAAAGGATGGCCGGGATCGAACGCGAGCGGCGTGAGCGTCGGAAATATCTCGTTTTTGAAATACTGGTCGAGAAAATACCTGTGTTTTTCGGAAAGTTTTCTGAAATTCAGTATCTCTATGCCGTTTTCGAGAAGTTCCGGCTGAAGTTCGTTGTGCCAGCACTCCAGCAATTTTTTGTTGTCCGGCGCTATAGCCCTGCGAATGGCGACGAGCTGCTCCATAGGGGTCATCCCGTCCGGCGGGGGGGAAACCACTCCGTCCTTGAACTGCCGAACCAAACCTGAGACCCTTATCATGAAAAATTCGTCGAGGTTGTTCGAGTAAATCGCGGCGAACCTCACCCGTTCCAAAAGCGGTTTGGACTTGTCGAGCGCCTCGTCGAGAACCCGCCGGTTGAAACGCACCCAGCTAAGTTCCCGGTTTATGTACTCGCTTCTTTTCTCCGGGTTATCCTGCGGCGGAATTCCAGATGCCTCATCGTCGTTCATCACGTCGGTTCCTTCTCCCTAAGCGAACTTCAAAAGCAATTCGCCGACGGACATCCCCGTGCGTATCCCGAAACGCGTCAGCGCGAAATCGTACTTGACCGGATCGGAGGGACAGAAGGCTCTGAATCCGTCAGTGGCTTCCACGGCCGCCATACCGTCGGCGGAACGGCGCTTCACGAATCCCAGGCCCGTCGCTATCCTGAACATATGCGTATCCAACGGCACAATGATATCACAGGGAGCGACGCTGTTCCAGCCTCCCGGGTCCACGTCGTCGCGCCGCGTCATCCAGCGTATGAAGAGCGCCAGGCGTTTGCAGGCGCTGCCCTTCGAGGCGCGCGGCAGAAGCTGAGACGCCCCGAGTCCGCCAAGGCGCAGTATCGTGTCCGCGAAATTGTCCATCGCGCCAATCACCGATCCCTCCCCAGCCGAACGGAAAACGTTCTCGAGGCTGCCGTAACGCCGCAGCGCGTCTCCAATGCCCGACAGGAAGCGGCACGTTTCCTCGCCGCCGTTGAAACGATGCTTGAATCCCGAGAGGCGGGAATAGAGGGAGGAAAAATCGCTCCGCGCGAGGGAGTCCGCCGGATTTTTTCCGAGAACGTCCAGCACGCGCCGCACGCTCGCCAGAATGGAAGCCACGCGCCCGTACGCGAGCGACGAAGCTATGAGGCCGACCACTTCCCTGTCGGCCGGCGAATCGTACAGGTAAAGGAATTCGAGAGGATCGGGCGAGACGTACTCCCGTCTGTTGAATTCAAGATAAAGCTCCTCGAGCAGATCGCGCGTCCGCCGGAAGGACGCGCCGTCTTTTCCCCCGGAAACCATGCCTTGGGCCTATGCCTCCGACGCCATCCCGGCAAAGACCTCCCTGGCGTTGCCGATAGTGGCGTCGATTATCTCGGCGGTGTGCGCGAGGGAGATGAATATCGACTCGTAAGGGCTGGGCGCGAAATAGTCGCCGCGCGCTATCATCCCGTGGAAGAATTTCGCGTAAAGGCCCACATTGGACATTTTCACCGCATCGAGGTTCAGTGGGAGCTTCGGGGCGAAGAAAAATCCTACGATCGAGCCGAGGCGCGAGACGGAGATGTCTATTCCGGCCGAAGACGCGGCCTGTTTGAGCCCGGTGGCGAAACGGCTGGCCGAGTATTCTGTTTTCTGATAGGCGGTCTGCGTGAGCTTGGAGAGCGTCGCTATGCCGGCAGCCATCGCGACCGGGTTTCCCGCGAGCGTTCCCGCCTGATATACCGGTCCCAAAGGCTGGAGCTTGTTCATGATATCCGCCCGCCCGCCGACCGCGCCGACGGGAAATCCGCCGCCTATTATCTTTCCCAGGCAAGTGAGGTCGGGGCGCAGCTTCTCCTTGTTCTGCACCCCGAATTCGGGAATGCGGAAACCAGTGATTATCTCGTCGAATATGAGTACCGCTCCGGCGTCTTTGCAGAGGCGCGCCAGCGCGTCGAGGAAGCCGGGAATCGGCGGCACCAGGCCCATATTGGCGGCCCACGGTTCCACTATCACCGCCGCTATATCCCCGCCGCATTCCTCAAATACCCTCGTTGCGGTCTCGACCGAATTGTACGGCAGGACTACCGTGTCGGACGCGTTGGCCGCGGTTATGCCCGGCGACGTGGGAACGCCCAGCGTGAGCGCCCCGCTTCCCGCTTCCGCCAGCAACGAGTCGCTGTGTCCGTGATAGCAGCCGGCAAACTTGATGATCTTGTCGCGCCCCGTAAAAGCGCGGGCCAGGCGCAGAGCCGTCATGGCCGCTTCGGTGCCGGAGTTGACGAAACGAATTTTCTCGACGGAGGGGAATTTACCCCTGATGAGTTCCGCAAGCTCGATCTCGGCGACGCAGGGCGCCCCGTATGAACTCGAACGCGAGGCTGCTTCGTATATCGCTTTCGTCACGTCCGGGTCCGCGTGTCCCAAAATCATAGGGCCCCAACTTCCGACGTAGTCGCGGTACGCCCTGCCCTCCGTATCCAGCATATAAGCGCCGCCCGCCGACATGATGAAAACCGGCGTTCCCCCGACGGATTTCCACGCCCGGACAGGGCTGTCCACCCCTCCGACCAGGACAGCGCAAGCGCGTTCGTACGCTTCCTCGCTATTGATGAAACCGTCCATCACGACCACCCTCTTCCCCAAAAATCACGTTTCGGAAATATATTCCCAAAAAATATATAAATTCACCGCAAGCGTCGCGGCGCACAGTTTCAATTATACGTCAAACTTTTACGGAGGAAAGGATATATGAAATTTTATTTTAAGTGGATTATTGGGGCGGAGCTACAAAGTTCTATACGCGTTTCTGGCTCTTCCTAAGATAGAAAACCGGGCCCCCGATAATGGCGCTGAATTAGGCAATAGCGCCGCATCCGTCAAGGTCGGGTTTTCGCCCGGCGGGTTAAAAAGCGGATTTTGCTGATATAATCTATGTGACAGAACCTTGGATAAAGAAGGGATCGACATAAAAAAACCGTTTTGGAGAAATTTGCGCCCCGGATATCGGATAATCGCGATAATAGCGTCTTTTTTTATCGTATTTTTACCCGGCGTCTCCTCCGCTGTAACGCGCGGGGAGTTTGCGGCGCTCCTTTTCAAAGAGCTGGGATATGCCGTCGCGGCAGACCCGTATCTTCCTCCCGACGTCAAAAATGGAAGCCCGTTCGCGAAACAGATAGGCTCGGCCGCGAGGTACGGGTTGATTCCGAAGGCCGCTTTCGCTCCCGACGAGACGCTTGACAGGCACGGAGCCGTGCGGCTGGCGATATCCATGATGGGATGGGATTTCGAGGTTTCGCTTTATGAATCCTTGAACTCGCTGCCCGATCTGGCGGGCACCGGCGACAGCGTATTTTTTCTCGCGGCTGAGATGAACCCCCCGGCCCCGTCGGCGTTGCTGGTCGACGGATCCGTGCCGCTCTCCGACAGCGGCGCCGCGTCGATCCTCAAATGGGTTGCGGCTTGCCGGGATTTCGTATCGTGGAACAGGGTCGTCTCGTATAACGGCACGGATTTCATCATTTACCGGCAGGGCATCGCTCGCCCCGGAGTCCCGAACGTGCCCGGTTCGGACAATCCGGTCGGCTCGCGGAAAAACGACCCGCTTTACGTCGCGGCCATAGGCATGAACATGAATTACGCGGACGCCCGCGTGGCGTGGGCCACCGCGCTTGGAACCGACAGGGCCGCTCTGTCGGATTTCGTACGCGCTTACGAGCCCATTGGCGCGGTGAACGGCGGTTTTTTTTCGAACTCGCGTCCGCTCGGCACTATGGTTTTCGACGGTCATCCGGCCGGGCGTTCGCTTGAAGGCCGTTCAGCCATCGGGTGGAACAACAGGGACGGCACGTTCGTCTTCGGCCCGGGGGTCGGCCGCATAGGAGTCAAAACGCCCGGCGGATTCGTCCAATTCGATCATTTCAACGTCACCCCTCAGATGAACGAGGCTTCTTTTTATCCCGCCGGCGTGATGATAGCGGCGGCGGGCACGGCTCTCGACGCGCTCGAACTGGCCGTGAAGAACGGCCATGTCCTGGAGAAGCGCGAGGGGTCGTGGGGCAATCATTTTCTGCCGGACGGCGGTTCCCTGATCGTGGCGCGCGGAAATTCCCGCGCGCTTCTGGAGAGTTACAAACAGGGCGACCCGCTGACCGTTTCGGCCGAATGGGACACGCGCTCGTTCGAATACTGCGACAACGTGATACAGGCGGGCCCGATACTCACGAGGAACGGACAGAGAGTCGCCGATAACGAGACTTTCAAAGCCGATATCACCGGCAAGCGTCATCCGCGGACTATAGTGGGGACGGACGGCAGCCGCCTGATATGGGCCGTCGTCGACGGGCGCAATTCCGTCCACAGCCTCGGAACCACGATCGACGAAACCCGCTGGGTGGCAAGCGCGCTTGGGCTCACCACCGCCGTCAACATGGACGGAGGCGGTTCCTCGGAGCTGATATGGCGCGGAATAATCGCCAACATTCCGAGCGACGGAAAAGAGCGGCCGCTGCCTTACGCCGTTCTGGCGATGCCCAAGGGAGCGCCGCTCGAACGGAAAAATTTTCAGGAAGCGCC
>JAISDQ010000266.1 GCA_031264605.1 Synergistaceae bacterium
CCGCCCCGGCGGCGCTCATAGGGCAGAATATTTATCGCCGGGTATTCGAAGGCTTTGGGCCTGGCGTCAGTCACGCCCTCGACGGACACCTCGTTCTCCGGGTTTTCCCCCACCGTCGAGCCCGGTACGCGGTAAGTCCTCACATCTGCCGATGCTATAGATTCTTCCCGCAGGACGTCAAATTGCGGGATCCATTCGTAGGGCACGCGATACGCCCGGTATACCATGTTGTGCGTTCCTCCCATAGAACTCGAATAATGCGGGTTTATGTACTCCCACACCGTCCTATGGTCTTGCGTCACCTCGAAAATCCGTCCGTCCGCGCCTTCTGTGATCAGGGTGTTCCCGTTGGGCAATCTCTGCGCGGCGCTGACGTAGGGGCTGTAGAAACGGAACGGATCGGCAAACCCGGAATTTATCGCCGTGTACTCCCACTCGACCTCCAACGTTATGGGGTTGAATTCAATGACGCGCGAATGATCTCTGTGCGCGGCATTTTGACCGTTCTTCGATGTTCCGCCCGGCGAGCCGTAACCTCCCCATCCTCCGTTGTCGAAAACGAGCATGTTGCCCTCTCCCGGCAACCCCGCGGGGATCATATGGAGGTGATGCTGGCCGATAATCCACCCCAGCTTTTCGACCTCTTGGTTTTCCCTGAAATCGGGGCCGATTCTCCACACGATTTCCCCGGTCTTCTTGCTCGTAACGGCCAAAATATTCGCGTTTCGCGCGTCCCAGATAATGTTGTCGGGGTGAAATCTCTCATCCCCCGCGTCATACCACTTGTTCGGCCCCAGCGTCGAGAGGGAATTTACATGAAGCCAGTCGCCCAGTCCGTTAGTCACCACGGATGGATTCCTGAAAAGGACGTTTATCGCGGTTTCGTCGAAGCCGAGTTCGTCGAAGTGATCCGCCGCGTTCCATTCCCACACGATATCTCCATCCCAATTAACCTCTATGAACCTGTCGTCAAGCAGGGTCTTATCGGATATCCTCCCGTTTTTCGCGTCTCTGTGGACGAGAATGAGTGTGTTGCCTCCATCAACCCTCGGTTCCGCTCCGGGCGCGTAGTATCCGGCGGACGATCCTTCGCGCTGGTAGTCGTGATGCTGGCGGGCGATGTGTCCGGCGGTCTCTCCCGGATCCTCTATCAACTCGTTTTTATCGAACTTCCACACCACGCGCCCGTCAAAGTCGACCTGAAGAAGAGCTTTGTGATCCTGAAAACCGTACTTCGGGTTCCTCGCTCCCGGAGAGCCAAGGACGTATCCGCCGGGCAGAATCTTGTTCGGAAACCCCAGCAGGCCTTCCCACAACTGCACCTCGTTGCCCCGCATGTCAATCAGCAAAGCGCCCTTCGCGGAGGGGAACACCGTGTACCCGTTCCACGCGCCGCTGTTGTCGTAATATGTAGTCCCAGTCGGATATATCCGGGGGTGTCCCATTTACCGCCGCTCCAAAGTTACGCGGCCGGGAAAAGCTTTCCGCAGAGCCTCGACGTCGACATAATCCCTGACGCTGTACGGATATTTTATAAACCCCGCGTCAAACCCCCACTTATTTATATTCTCCAGCGCGTCGAGCGTATCCTGCCCGAATCCCAAGCTTATCTCCTCGCGCTTGATATTGAGCAGCACCTGTTCGGTCGGCACATTGCTCTTTTCATTGACAATTCTGGCCGCCCTCTCGGGATCCTCCGCCATCAGATCCAGGATTTCGCCGACTGCCTTGAGGTAATTCACCATGTCCTCCCTGTTTTCGTCCAGGAATTTCTGAGTCGAGATAAGTATTGTGACCGTAGGCGCGCCGATGGTCGAAAGATCGGCTATTTGCCTTATGCCGCCTGTCTCTTTGAGCGTCAGTCCGGCTTTGCCGGACGCCCACATCCCTGTCGCTTTGCCTGATGTGACGATAGCGACTCCCTCCGGGTAACTTGTCACGGGGAGCAATTTTACGCTCTTAGGGTCGACCGAGTTCAGTTCCAGCAGCCTTGCGACCCAGTATTCGTCGACCGTACCCTTGCGGAGAACTATCGATTTATTAGCCAGATCGGAAATTTGGGTCACTGAGTCGTCATTTACATAGAAACCCTGGCTGGCGGGACGGGACGTGGCCAGTTTAGCGTAAATCCTGAGGTTGCTTTTTTCAGCGCCGCCAATGCGGTTCAATGCCGCGAAGTCCGCGGCTTGCCCCAAGTCCAGTTGTTCGAGCGCGAGAGCATCGAGCGTGTTGATCCCGGCGGAAAATTCGTTCGACTTCACCTCTATGCCATATTTCTTAAAAATCCCCAGTTCCTCTCCCAGGATTGGAATATAAGACGTTGCCATATCGACCATCACGCCCAGCCTGATGGGTTTGTTAGCCGCGTACGCGGAAGTTCCCGCTGTTGTGAGCGCCAGAGGCAGAACAATAACGAGCGCCAAAAAGCTTAATGTCTTGACACGAATTTTCATCTTCACGCACTCCTTTGGAATTATTTTGATATAACGCCAAGCTGCTATCAAACGACCGTTTTTGCCAGTTGTTTACTCACAACATCGGACGTCCTTTCGCCGTTCCCGGGGCAATGTGTTTATCGCCGGATCCCCGGACGCTTCGGGCCGCGTGTTTGTCACGCCTTCAACCGCCGCCTCGCTCTCAGGGTTCTCTCCCACAATCGAGC
>JAISDQ010000039.1 GCA_031264605.1 Synergistaceae bacterium
CAGCAACAGGGGAATCAGGTATTTTGCGAAAATATTGCCGGTTGATGGTTTGTGCCGCGAGCGCGTTGCTTTTCGCGTTTGGGTGGTTTACGCTGTATTCCTCGGATGATCCCGCGGATACCGGCCTGCTTTTCAGGCTTGGAAAAGACGAAACGATAAATTCAATTTCAATCGAGAACAAGTTGGGGAAGTTCGGATTCTTTAAGGAAAATTCACGTTGGATGGTGGAAGCGGACGGGACGAGATACAGGGCCAATGAAACTAAAGTGCGCATCCTGACGCAATCTCTCGCAACTCTGGACGTGACGAGGGTGATGAAAGGGGAGCGCGCCGAGTATGGGTTTTCCTCTCCGGACGCGGTAGTCAGTTTCGGTCTGACGGGCGGAAAGCGCCTTGGTTTTCTGATAGGGAATATGACGCCTGATTTCATGTCGGTGTACGCGCGCGGCACGGACGGCGGTAAAACGGCGCTCATAAGTTCGGCAGTCGCCGCTCATCTGACCGGCAGTCTGGCGGCTTACCGCGACAGGGAAATATTCGCTTTTGAATTGCAAAAACTCACGGGGATTGCCCGTTACCGCGAAGGAGAACTTCTCTCTGAATTCGTGAAAACCGGCGGCGAAGGGTGGCGCGTGGCGTTCCCGTTCGAAGCTCCCGCGAGGGTAGTAGAGATGAGTGAATTCGTAGCCCGGATGAAGAATTGGAGGATAGCGGCGTTCCCGGACGCGAGCACGGCGAATGCGGGCAACGCCCGATACGGTCTGGAGAGTCGGGACGAGGTGATCGTCCTGTCAGGCGACGCGGGAGAGGCCCAAACGATCGAGATCGGCCGCCGCGAGGGGATTTACAGGTATGTCCGTTTTGGAGAATACGGCGATATAGCGGCTCTATACGCGGAAGACGTGGATTTGTCGGAGCTGGATCCTGTCAGAATGATGTTCGTGGCCCCGCTTCGCGCGCCGCTCGCCGATGTGCGCTCCATAAAAATCGAATCCCGCGAGGGTGTTTACGAACTGACTTACGACAAAATCTCGCGTTCCGCCGAATTCTTGGGAACCGGGATAACGGAGGCCGATTTCATAAACATATTCTACAAATTCATCACCATGACGGCATCCAGTTTCGACCGGTCATCCGTTCCCCGCGGGGAGAGCGTCGCGTCCCTCGATATTGAGATGGCGGACGGCGGAAAATCAAATCTCGTGCTGAACCGGCGCGGCGTTGATTCTTATTTTATGCGGATAAACGGCCGCGACACGCCGTTTTACATGACGGGCCCGAGGCTCGAAGAACTGATGAGCCGTATCGAGGGGCTGAGGGCCCGTATCGAATGAAAGGAGGCGTTTTTTCGAGGTTTACCGACTCGGTTGGGCAATATCTGCATATTGCGAATCAGATCAGGAGGGGAAAACAATGAAGGGTAAGCATAGCGCAGCCAGGTACGTATTGATGTTTCTCGGTATATTCGCCGCGGTATTCTCGTGGCAGATGATGTCGGTTTCGGCGTCCGCGTCGGAAGCGTATATCGGCAAAATTCCCGTCACGCTGAAACACGACGTGCACGGCAACGACGCGCGCTGGGCCAAAATCTACGCGGCCGAGAAGTACGGCGCGGAGTACGAGGTAATCGATCCCGACCAGGACCTCAATAAGGAAATAGCCGCGGCCGAGACGTTCATCAGCAAGGGAGTGGACGGAATTATCCTCCATCCAGTCACCGAAGACGGCGTGAACGAGATTATCCAGGAGATTCGTGACGCTGGCATATACGTGATGACCTACAACGTGGAAGCGTCCGGCAAAAAAGTCCCCGCTCTTCTCATCGACGAGGCCGAAGTAGCGGCTCAGATGGGCGCGGACATGTGCAAAAAATGGATAGAACTCTATCCCGACAAACCGGTTAAAATCGGCCTCGTGAGCTGGACCAACATCGCGTTCTGTTTCGACAACCGCAGCGGTCCCTTCCTCGCTGGCGCGAAGACCGTCGTCGACTACCTGCCCACGGACGACTGGGGCTTCAAAAACAGCAAGGGCGAGAACCTCACCGGCGCGACTTACTGGGAACACGCCGGCGGCGTGCTCGAAAAGGCCATTCAGGTTACTTCCGACGCGATAATCAAACACCCCGACGTCAACATAATCTACGGCGACAACGTATCCAACGGGCTCGGCGTGGCGGCGGCCTACGAGGCGGCCGGCCGCGGCAAGGCTGTCGACGGCGTGCCTCAGACCGAAATTATCGCTTCCACCGACGCGAGCGACGGTGAACTCAAGAAGATTGCCGACCCGACCTCCTCGCTGAAATACTGCCTCGGCATGCAGCCCCAGACGTTCGCTTACGCTCAGATCGACATGATAATGGAGCTGATTCAGGGCAAACTCGACCCCGATACCTATGTCGTGAGATACACCCCCGACACGTATTTCAACTATTACAAGGACAGCATAAAGACCATGCAGGACTGGTACAACACCCAGTATCTGCCCGACGCGCCGCTCGAACTCGCCGGCGCCGGCAAATAACGCGTCCTCACCGGCCGGCGTTCCCGCCGCGGGACGCCGGCCATTCGCCTCCGGCAGGGAGTTGAGGGAATTTGGAGAACATTCTCGAGATCAGAAACGTAAGCAAACAGTTCGCCGGCGTAAAGGCGCTGGACGACGTCAGTTTCGACGTGATAAAAGGTTCGTGTCACTGCCTCGTCGGCGAGAACGGCGCGGGCAAGTCCACACTCATCAAGATTCTGACGGGGGCGCACCCGAAAACCTCCGGTTCCGTAAAGTACGAAGGGCGCGACTGGAACCCAAGCGGAACGCGCGACGCCATGCACAACGGCATTGGCTGTCTCTTTCAGGAACTGAACGTCGTAGAGAAACTGAAAGTGGAGGAGAATATCGTCCTCGGCATGGAGAAGACCGCCTTCGGCATCATAAGGAAGGAACAGAACCCGAAGGTGTTCGAGATGCTGAAGCGCCTCGACGCGAGCATAAAGCCGTCGCAGTACATAGAGGAACTGAGCGTCGCCAAACGCCAGATAGTCGAAATGGCCAAAGCCCTGGCCATGGAGTCGAAGATAATAATAATGGACGAACCGACGAGCGCGCTCACCGCCGAGGAGACGCGTAGGCTTTTCGATATAATCGCCGAACTCAAGAGCGCCGGCATCACGATAATTTACATCACCCACAGGCTCGAAGAAGTGATGGACCTCGCGGACTACATCACCGTCCTGCGCGACGGACGCCATATAGCCACTCAGCCGAGGCGGGAGATAAGAAGCCGGCAGGACCTCATTCAGATGATGACCGGCAAGATAATCGTCGAAGGATACGTCCCGAACAGCGTGAACAAAGAAGTTAAATTGATAGAGCTGAAGGACGTGACGAACGGCAAACTGAAAGACGTTTCCTTTTCGCTTTATCAGGGAGAAATTCTCGGTTTTTACGGCCTCATCGGAGCGGGTAAGAGCGAAATCGCGCGCGCCATCTTCGGCGCCGACAAGTATTCGGGCAAAATATTTGTCGAAGGGCGGGAACTCAAACCCGGCTCGACTCTGAACACTATCGGGAAGGGGATAGCGATGGCCCCGGAGGAGCGAAGAACCCAGGGCGTCTGCACGATGCTTCCGATAGCTTCCAACATCCCGATGATGAATTACGGCTCCGTCTCCAAATGGGGGATAAGGAACAGCGGACTGCAGTCCGCCGTGTCCAAAAAATATATAGACGCGATAGGGATAGCGTGCCGCAACGAACAGCAATCAGTGGCCTATCTCTCGGGAGGCAATCAGCAGAAAGTTGTCCTGGGCAAATGCCTCAACGCGGGCCCGCGGGTACTTCTTCTCGACGAGCCGACGCGGGGCGTCGACGTCGGGGCCAAGCAGGAGATTTATCACATCATCAGGGAACTGGTGAGAGGCGGCCGCTCGGCGATAGTGTTCTCGAGCGAGCTGCCGGAGATACTGGGGCTCGCCGACCGAATCGGGCTTCTTTTCGAGGGCGAGATAGTCGAATTTTTGGAAAACGACGCCGCTCTGGACTCGGGGTACATAATGAACATAGTGACTGGAGGCGCCGCGGTCAATGGATAATCAGGCGGCAGTTGCGGGAAAACGCGCGGTTCGCTTCACGGCGGACGGAGTGCAGAATATCACGATATTCGCCATTTTTCTGGCGGTATGCGCGGTGGGGTATCTCTTCGAGCCGGAACTTTTCATGACGAACGAAAACATCATCAATATTTTTGTGTCCTCGTCCAGCGTCATCATGGTCGCGGCTCCGGTGACGCTGGTTCTCATATCGGGCAACCTCGACCTCTCGGTGGGAGGCGTGGGGGCAATGTGTGCCGTGCTGTTCGGCCTCATGACCCATTACGGGATAAGCATACCTCTCGCGGTGCTGCTCTCCATTCTCTGCGGGGCCGCGAGCGGGTTCATCTGCGGACTCTCCATCTCCGCTTTCGCGCTGCCGTCGTTCATAATATCGCTCGCGTTCAAGTATATCGGCAGAGGGATAGCGCTGATAGGGGCGCGCGGCGCGGTGGTGTTCGGCATTCCTTACGAAATAGCGCCTATCGGGGGCTCGTTTCTCGGTTTCCCGCTTCCCATGCTGTACGCCATAGCGGCCACGCTCGTATTCATGTTCATACAGGCCAAGACGGTGTTTGGCAGCAAGTGTTACGCGACGGGCGCTAACATGGAAGCGGCGAAACTGTCGGGTATCAGCGAAAAACTGGTGATTACGGGAGTTTTCACGCTTTCCGGCGTTATGGCCGCATTCGCGGGCATCGTCCTCACCTCGCGCGTCATAGCCGCCGACAGCGGCATATTTCCCTCGCTGGAAAGCGACTGCATCATAGCGGCGGTGCTTGGCGGAACCGACATCAACGGAGGGCGGGGCACCGTGTTCGGGATGTTCATAGGCGCTCTGTTTATCACTGTGCTGACCAATATCATGAATATGCAGGGCCTCACGGTATACGTGCAGAACGTCGTCAAAGGCTCTGTCCTGATTCTAGCGATAGTCCTGAACGGCGTCATTCGCGAACGCGTCAGGGTGTAGGAGGGGACTGACATGAGCAAATCGACGAGACAAAACCTGATGCTTCTGGCGGTACTCGCGGTGATGTTTACTTTCTTCACCTACCGGAACGCCAGATTCGCCTCTCTGTACAACCTCACCAACATGTTCAGACAGAGCCTGCCCAACCTCATTCTGGGATGCGCCTCGATGTTCGTGATAGCCTCCGGCGGAATAGACCTGTCGGTTGGCGGCACGATGGCGCTTTCAGCGCTTTTTTACGGATACCTTTGTCTGTGGGGAGTCAACGCGTGGCTCGCGATTCCGATAGTGGCCGTCTTGGGAGCTTTCGTCGGCGCGGCCAACACATTCATAATGGAGAAACTCAAGATACCCGGAATAATGGCGACGCTCGCCACATGGATAATCACCTCGGGCATGGCTTTCATGGTCTGCCGGGCCATCCCGCTGAACGACCCGCTGCTGAAGCCGGTCGTG
>JAISDQ010000153.1 GCA_031264605.1 Synergistaceae bacterium
AATCACGATCACGCGGCGCGGAACGCCGATTGCTATGCTTGTTAAACCGACAGATAACCAATATCCCAACGCGCGTGAAGCCATTGAAGGATTATTGGCTACACGCCATAAATTTTCACGAGCTTTCGAGGGATTTGACAATGAAGGACTAAAAACCTTGGCAGAAGAAGGCCGTATGTAATGCATGCGTCGTTTGTCATCGACGCTTCGGTCATAATATCCTGGCGCGATCCGCGGAAACAAATTTAAGGAAGGTGAGAAAAGTGATTAGAAAATTATTCATATTTTCATTTTTGCTTCTTGTTTTCGCGATATCGTTGGAAGCGTCTTATAGCGAGGTGTGCGCGTCCGAACGCATATTGAACATGGACGTCGTGGGGAATATAACCGAGGACGGTTTTTTGAGCATCAGTGAGACTTTTAAGGTTATGGTCGAGAATAAAGAGATCAAACGGGGTATCGTTCGCGTTTTTCCGATCGAATATACCGGAGAAGACTCCGAAACGTATCGTACGGATTTCAATCTTGTAATGGCCACGATCGACGGAAAACCGACTATGGCGCAAGAAAAACGTTCCAGAGGCAAGGTCGAAATACGAATTGGCAACCCAAATGTGATCCTTTCCATAGGTGAACACACAATCGGTCTTATTTATAGAACTGCCGGATGGATCGCGTTTCGTGAATCCTTCGACGAACTATACTGGAACGTAACCGGCAACGAGTGGCTATTTCCGATCGACAGGGCGACTTTCGAGCTGATTCTTCCGGATGGTGCGTCTATATCGCAAAGCGTTGCCTTTACTGGAAGAATAGATGAGACGGGTAATGATTATACGATAAGTCCTGATAATTTCATGACAACTACCAGAACTCTCGAACCCGGAGAAGGCGTCACCGTTGCTTTCGCGTGGAACAAAGGCATTGTTTCGCTTCCACGAATGGAAAGCGAGTCGACAGAGCGGAGAGTAGAGCCGCCTCCACGAACGGAAAACGAATCGACGAAGCAAAGAGTGCATCAAAGCTCGGAAGGTACTTTTCTGGCCTGCGGAGGCATAGCATTTTTGTTTCTAGTCCCTCTGCTCCGTATCTTGGGAATTATAAAAGGTACTAATAAAGGAGGTTCTTCATCATACAGAGGCCGCAGCGGTTTTGGCGGTCGCGGTCGTTCTGGAAGAGGAGGAGGCGGCGGCGGTGGAAGAGGTTGGTGACCGCACTCGGTTACCCTGCCACGAAACACGGACAAATTATTATAGGGAGCCTCTAAAAACCGACTTTTAGATTGTTTTAACACTCATCAAGGGTTTTATGGATGTTTTCGGCAGGCCGGACAGCCTCCAGGGAAAAAGTGCCGCTTGGCAGTCTGAAAATTTATCTTTTTATCAAAATCCATAAATTCAAGGAATTAGCGTTTAATGGACGCCAGCGGAGAGATAAAGCAGTTGCAGACGGAATTTGCGATTTCAAAAAGATGTCTTTACGACAATCTGCAATATAGGGGGAGATCGAATTAAAAATGTACGATATTATTCCGTACGTGTCAAACTGGCAAGCGCAAATCTTAAAGTGAAATATTTTCTACGAAAGTGGATTCCTCTCTGGTTTCATCATATCCCCGCGCTTTAAGAGCGGTTAATCCCTGAATTTGCCGTCGAATTCCGTCTTTACAAATACGCTTACGCCTGCATAGTCGTTTTGCTCGTCCGTGCTGTACCATGAAACAATAACGGAGGCATCGATAACGAAAGATGAAATCATATTACATTCTTCCTTCTTCAATCAGCGCCTTGATATTTTCTCCTTCGAACGCTCCGGCAAATTCTTTGCGCAACTCCATGATTTCGGCTATCGCCGCTTCCGCATCGCCGTCTTCTTGCGCGTTGTGCGGCCGCATATCCACCACAGGAACGCCATGTAAGGTTATAGTGGTGCTTTCCCCACTTATTACTTTGTTCAGAACAGCGGAAAATTTTGTTTTAGCTTCATACGCTCCTATTAAGTTCATATTCATGCCAGCCTCCTTTCGCTACTTCATGGCTTCCATGATGGTTTGTTTCGTTACGAAAAGATGATCTACATCATCCAACAGCGGTATAAATCCAAAATGCAGATAAAACAAGCGGGCGCGTTCGTCTTTAGCGTCCGTCACAAGGAAAGCCCATCCCATATCTATACTGATACACCGTTCAAACGCGCTTAACATCAAGCGTTTTCCCAAACCCTGACCTTGGTGATTCACTGAAACGGCAAGCCTGCCTAATAGTATGGCGGGTATTTTTTCATATTTAGGCAGGCGTTTGGTGGTTAGCGGGGGGATAACTCTTCTTTCCACAGATGAAGCGCATAAAGTATAAAAACCGGCAACCCTTTTAGACTCATCAGTCGCTGCAATGACAATTGCAACATTCTTCTTGATATCCTGAAAGGCTTGTTTATAAAGATAATCATTTAAAGCCTCGTTGCCGCAGACGAATGAATTTCGGTCGTGTTCCTTCGATAAACGCTCAATTCTGAACAATGATATCTCCGGCCAATACCGCTTTTTTATAGTCTTTGGCGGCATTAAGCAAAGCGTCATTTGGTTTGGGCGGATTGTTCAACGCATCCATCATGGCGCAGTAGTCCCGTTCCGATACCAAAACGGTTTGATGTTCCTGTATAACGTCTTCCGCAACGGGGAGCAAATTTGCCACAATAAAATCACTTAACGTTTGCCCACGTATTGCGGCCGCACGGCCCAGTCTATTCTTTATATCCTGTGACATACGAACGCTCAAACGGTCTTCTTTGGCAATCGCGCTGTTTGGCATAGTAATTCCTCCTTATTTTTTTAAAAGGATACACCCATTTGACACCCATAGCAAGAAGTTTTTGCGACATGCGGCGTATATTTATCATTTCCGCAAGATATGTATTTGAGAGTGGTGACCAATGTATAGATAAATTGCTTTCAAACTTAGCCATAGCAATACTTGAGCAGTTATACCAATGAATAATGCGCAAATAATGATTGTCAGAGTCTCTGTAGACGAAATCACCACTCTCAAAGATTTAACTGGTTAATGTCTAGTTGATATCCCCAGCTCGCCGTTTTCAAACGTTGCGTACATCAATCCACCTTCCCAGTACTCTTTCGTCGTCGTTCCTGGTAAAAAATGATTCTGCTCAGGCGAACCAAATGTTCTGTGCGCGTATTCGTTTAATAAATCGGCGTTTTCTTCGTCTTGAGCTTTGAAAAGAACAGCTTTAAATCTATCGTTTCTAAAAGCGTATCTAATTAATTCCAACCTGGCTTCGCCCAATGTCAAATCTCCGCTTATTTTTTCAAACCAGGAAATCCCTAAATACTCATGACCACTTACTACGCGAACACAGTCAATGTCGAGTACGGAAGACGGATCATTCCATTTTATATCGCCGAACCCTTTCTCAAAGTTCTTTAACGGGGGGTGGGAGATATCATACCCGACGTAACTTGACGCCGCAGAAATCCTCAATAATGAAAAAAACAACATCGCCGAAACCAGCGATATTAAGAATACTAAAACCGTTAGATTCTTTTTATTGTAAATCCTCAATATAATCACCCTCTTTTATGCCCTGTAATTGCCTTTGCGCGTAATGATAACGTATGGTATAAAGGTATTCCAGATTATAGCTGACAATTTGCAATACTTTGGCGCATAGCTTGAGGTTATCGCGCGTTGCTATTTGCGGCGACGCCCAATTTTTTCCTTGTCAGCGTTCAATAACGCCGTCAATTGCCGCGAGGCCATAGCCCATATCTGTAATATGCCTGGGATCCGTTTGATTTACCCTCGTCCTTTAGGCCGCGAACATAAGGAACATTCGCCGAAGAATGCCTCCCATGCCGAATATCCATTGTTTTTTGCATATCCCAAAGTATAATAGGCAAGATGTATTCTGTAAATCTATGCTACAGAAAGGCGTTTTTGCGAACTTACGTATGATGTAAAATATAACGCGGAAAAAATGTGGAGTGTGAATAATGCGGGATGTATTCGATTTTGAAATAAAGAATGACAGGGTCAGACTCGTGCTCGAACGCCTCGAGAGCGTGCTGCACGGAAAAAGGGACGTGATCGTCAGGATTTTGACGTGCGTTTTTTCGGGAGGGCATATTTTGCTCGAGGATTTGCCCGGCCTGGGCAAGACCACCGTCGCTGTGGCTGCGGCGAAGGCGCTCGGCCTGTCTTTCGGGCGCGTGCAGTGCACTAACGATCTCCTGCCCACCGACGTCACGGGACTCAACATTTTCAAGGCCGAAAGAGGGGAGTTCGAGTTCCGCCCCGGCCCCGTATTCAACAATCTCCTCCTCGTAGACGAGATCAACAGGGCCACGCCCAAAACCCAAAGCGCGCTCCTGGAAGCCATGGGAGAAGAGCAGGTGACGATAGACGGAACCACTTACCGTATGTCCCGTCCGTTTACGGTGATAGCCACGCAAAACCCCATCGAGCACTCGGGAACGTTTCCTCTGCCCGAATCTCAGATGGACAGATTCATGATGCGCTCCCGCGTTGGGTATCCCGATCGCGATTCCGAGCGCGATATATTGCGTTCGGGAAGCCAAAAAGTATCGATCGAAAACCTGCCGGCGGTTTACGGCGCGTCCGAAGTGGCGGAAAACCGTGAACTCATCGAACGGGACGTGACCGTCTCAGAAAAAATCGTCGATTACGTGCTCGCCATAGCTGAATCCACCAGAGGACACCCCATGATAGACGCCGGAATCTCCACCCGCGGGGCGATGGTGCTTCTTACGTGCGCCAAATGCGTGGCGTGGATGCGGGGCAGAGACTACGTCGTCCCCGAGGACGTGAAGACGTTCTCGCTCGATATCCTCGCGCACAGAATGCAGCCGAAATCCGGCGTGAGGGCCGATATGTCCGGAATAATAACGTCTGTCCTGGAGGAGATACCGGCGCCTTGAAAACGAAGGCGGTTCGCACGATCGCGGTTCACAAATCAGGAATGATTTACATAGTCGTCTCGATCGTCATGGGACTGCTCGCCATAAACGGAGGCAACAATTTCCATTATCTCGCCGCCGCGGTAATATTGGGTTATATGTTGGCGTCCGGCGTCGCGGGACGCGGGAATATCCGCGCCGCCGAAGTATCGCTGTCGTTCCCCGACGAAATTTACGCTCGCGTGCCGTTTATGCTCGGCGTAAAAGTTCATAACAGGGGGCGCGCGCCGATTTTCCTCATCGATGTCCGCGTCGGCGATTCCCGCGTTTTTTTCCCGGTCGTTCAGCCCGGGGAAACTCTCGCCAAGCCGCTCGCTTTTCGTCTGGCAGGCCGCGGCGTTCAGAACGTGGGCGATATAGAGCTGTCTTCCGCTTACCCCTTCGATTTTTTCACCCGTTACTGGCCCGTATCGTTCAGGGGGCAGGTGATAGCTTTTCCCGAACCCATTGCCGGTGAAAACCGCGCCGACGCCTGGGTCTCGTCTTCGGACGAATACGCGGCGGTCAGGGAAAAAACCGACGCGGAGCGCGACGCGGCGGGAGTGCGCCCTTACGCCGAAGGGGACTCGATGCGGGTCATTCATTGGAAATCGACGGCCAGAACCGGCCGCCTCAAGTCTCGCATGTACGACGATTCCGGCGAGACGGGGACGCGCGTGATAGACCTCGACACCCTTGTCGCCTCCGGAAAGGAAAGAGGGCTTTCGGCGGCTTCGCACGAAATATCCCGGGCGATAAAATCGGGAGTTCCGATAGGCCTGAAGGACGGCGACGCCGTTTGGCCCCCCTCGGGGGCTCGCTCGGACAAACTGTTCATGCTCACAAATCTGGCGCTTTATGAATAAAAGAACTGTAGAACTTAAAAATTTATTGCTGTTCAACACCGCCTGCCTTGGAGCCGTGACTTTGGCGGCTTGTCACGACTCGATAGGAACCGCTTACGCCGCGCTCTTTCTGCTGGCGGGTTCCGCGGCTTTCTGCGTTGACGCCTTCGGCCTCGCGCATCCGTCCAGATTTTTGATGAACGCCGCCTCAGTCGCCGTAATGCTGATTTCTGCCGTCAGAATGAGATACGACAATTTCGTCATCGTCTTCACGGAGGCTATTCTGCTCATGATGGCCGTCAAGATGTTCGAGAGAAAACTTTCGCGCGACTATATCCAGATCGCCCTCATGTCGTCGGTAACTATCGTAGCGGCGGCGGTGGAGGCGACTGACGGAACTTACGTTTATTATTGCGTCATCATCAGCGTTCTCGCGGGTTTTCAACTGATTCTCTCGGCCTGGTACGCGCGCGCGCCTCATTCTTCGCTCTCTTTGAGGGAAGTCGCTCAGGTCGCCGGACGGGGGATGAGCATATGGGCGATGATGGTTCCGCTGTGCCTGCTGCTGTTTTTTGCCGCTCCGCGCGCGCGGCTCACACTCGGACAGATATCCGGGGGGCGCGGCCGGGACAGCTTTACGGGATTTTCGGAATACCTGACGCTGGGTTCCGTTAAAAATATTCAGGAGGACGATTCTCTCGCATTCAGGGCGGAAATGCCCCACACAGCGCCTAAATACCTGTTCTGGAGAGGGTTGGTGCTCGACTTCTTCGACGGGAACGCGTGGCGGGCGCGCTCCTCACGGGGGGAACGGCGCGAACAGGCGGAGACGGATGGGGCCGGAGTCGTCAAGCAGGAAATCTTCATCGAAAACAGCAGATATATGGGCGCGCTGTTCGCCATGGACGTCCCCGTGATGGTGAACGCCCCGGGAGTGATGCCGAGGGGAGACGGCGTCTTCGTAAACGCGAATTTCAGGGATCGCCTGAGAAGCTACACCGCTTTGTCGGTTCCCTCCGACTCATTCAAGCCCTCGTCGGGGGCGATCAGGCGCCGGGATTATCTCGAACTGCCGTCGGGTTACGGAGAATCCATCCGAAACCTGACCGCCGAAATAACGCGCGGGGTGAAAGACGGCGACATACCGGCGGAGATCATGAAATATCTGTCCCCCCCGGATTTTTCGTATTCTCTCGACGATCTTCCCATGTCCCGGGAGCCTCTGGAGGAATTTTTGTTCGCGGCGCGGCGCGGGAACTGCGAGTACTTCGCCGCGGCGATGACCGTGATGCTGAGAATGGCCGGCATCCCCGCCCGCATTGTGGCCGGCTACCACGGAGGCGTATATAACGAGAGCGGCGGATATTACGTAGTCAGCCAGGCCAACGCTCACGTATGGGTGGAAGCGTGGGACGGGGACGAAAAATCCTGGCGCAGATACGATCCAACCCCGGACGACGAAAGTATCCAAGGCGGCGCGTCGGGCG
>JAISDQ010000222.1 GCA_031264605.1 Synergistaceae bacterium
TCGTAGACGAACGCTACCGAGGGAGAACCTCCGCGCTTCTTTCCCGGCGTCGGAGGTTCGGCGGGTTCGCCTTTGAGAAAACCGTCGGGAAGCAGCGTTTTCATCGCGGCGCCAAAACCGCAGAGATACGCGTCGCAGAACCACTTCAAAAGCGGTATCGCGTGTTCGCAGAGCACGGGAACGTCGTCGATCATCTCCGATATTTCGCGGATTTCCCCGCCGTAATCGGCGGCTTCGCCCGCAGCGGCCCCTATTATCATGCCGACCCGAGAACCGCGCCCGATGGGAACGCGCACGCGCGCGCCGGGCAGTGGGATGTTGGCGAAACGACGAGGAAGGGAGTAAGTCAGATTGGTCCACCACGGACCGGGGAGAGCTACCGAGACGGTCTCGCCTGGTTTGTCCAAGCGTCCAGGTTCATCGTCCATGAAGAATCGCGGTTATAGAATCCAGGATTCCCGACGCTACCTCCCATTTGCCGCCTGATAACGTCCGCGGCGTCATGCCGTATTTTTGCGCGAAGAATATCTCGACGCTGTTGGAGTCGGACGCGAAACCGGAATCGGGGGCCGTGACGTCGTTCGCCACCACGAGGTCGAGGTTTTTTCGCTCTATCTTGGATATGGCGTTTTCGCGGACGTTCTGTGTCTCCGCCGCGAAACCGACGAGTATCTGAGACGGTTTTTTGCCGTATCCGATTTCGAGCGCGATATCCGGGTTCTGTTCCAGCTCCAGAGTTACGCTCGCCGCGCCGCCGCGTTTTATCTTCTGAGGGCTGAACTGTTTTGCCCTGTAATCGCTCACGGCGGCGGTCTTGATTATCACGTCGGAATCCGGCAGCGCCGACATGCAGGCGTCGCGCATCTCGCGGGCGCAAGTTACCGGTACGAACCTGACGCCGGACGGAACGCGCAGATCCGCCGGGCCGGAGACGAGCGTCACGTCAGCGCCCCTGTATCTCGCCTCCGCGGCGACCGCGTACCCCATTTTCCCCGAACTGGGGTTGGAGATATAACGCACCGGATCTATGTATTCCCGCGTAGGGCCGGCCGTCACGAGGATATTGACGCCCGCGCAGTCCTTGTCCGCGCGCAGCGAATACCATGTTTCGTCGAGTATCGCCTCCGTCGACGGAAGGCGGCCTTTGCCCTCGTAACCGCACGCGAGAGGGCCGGAATCCGGGTCGATGACGCGATGGCCGCGGGACGCCACCGTACCGGCGTTCGTTTTCGTGGCAGGATGCGCCCACATGTGCGAATTCATGGCCGGGAAGAAAATCTGGGGAGCCTCGCAGGCCAGCATCGCCGCGCCGAGGAGCGTGGAGGAATCGCCGACGGCCGCCATTCGCAGGACGTTCGCCGTGCAGGGCGCCACCACCAGAACATCGGCCCAGCCCGACAGACTGATATGGGGTATCGTCCAGCCCATATCGTCGCCCTTGAAGTCTTTATCACGCCATACGCGCCGCTTTATGAGCGTCGCGAGGGCAAGCGGCGACACCAGCGACGCGCCCATGTCCGTGAGGATGACTTCGACCTCGCAGCCCTGCTTCAGCCACGCGCGAACCAGATCGGGCGTCTTGTAAGCGGCGATTCCCCCGCTTACGCCCAGCAGTATTTTTTTATTACGCGCCCACTGAGGAGGCATTGTCCCTGGCCTCCGCCATCACTGCCGGGTCTATGTTGAGGCGGCTCTTTTCTATCTCGTCTATCGCGTGCGTTATGTAACGCTCGCTGCCCTCTCCCTCGAACGAGCGGCCCTTCTGTTCGCTGAGCTGGCGCGCTCTCGTCGAGACGACCATAGCCAGCGCGTACTTGTTTTCGATGCGCGACGTTTCGTATATTTTTTCAAGGTTGTTGTAAATCATCGCATTGCCTCCCGGCGTTTCGGTAGCTTTTTATTATTTCCACGAGTTCGCGCGACGCCCGCGCGACGTCGTGATTCACTATTACGTGATCGTATTCGGCCGCGTGTTTCATCTCAGCGGCCGCGTTGCGGAGTCTCACGCCCATCTGTTCCGATGTTTCCGTGCCGCGTTCCTCGAGCCTGTTCTCCAGCTCGTCTAGGGACGGAGCCGTTATGAATATCCTTATGGCCTCGGGCTCGCTCTCTTTGATCTTGCGGCATCCCTTGACGTCTATCTCCAGAACGATGTCGCGCCCTTCGTTCAAAACCCGCTCGACATCGCTTTTTCTGGTACCGTAGCGGTTCCGGTGCACCTCGGCCCATTCGAGAAATTCACCCCTGTCCGCCATACCTTCGAACTCGTCCCGTGAAATATAGTGATAATCGCGTCCCTCGGCCTCGCCCGCCCGCATTTTTCTGGTCGTACAGGAGACGGAGTACTCGAGGTCCTCGACCTCGCGGAACAGTATCTTCCGCAGAGTTCCCTTTCCCACGCCGGCCGGGCCGGAGAGGATGAAGAGATGTCCCTTTTTCACGAAGCGGCCCCGCCGTTCGAGGGAGACGCGCCGTCCGCGTCTTCCTCGAACCGCGACGACAGAGTCTCCGGCTGAAGGGCCGATATGACGACGTGCCTGCTGTCCATTATCAGCACAGCTCTCGTCTTGCGCCCCTGAGTCGCGTCCACCAAAAGCCCCGCGGCGCGGGCTTCCTCCCTGAGACGGCGCAAAGGCGCGCTCGACGGGTCAATTATGGCCACAACCCTGTCGCGCGACACCATGTTGCCGAAACCGATATGGACGAGACGGGAATTCATATCCTCACTCCGGCGTCACTCCAGATTCTGTACCTGTTCGCGTATCCTTTCGATGGCCGACCTGACCTCGACCATGATCCAACGTATATCAGCGCTCGTTATCTTGGAATTAATGGTATTTGCCTCCCTGTTCATCTCCTGCGCCAGAAAATCGAGTTTACGCCCCTCGGCTTCGCCCTCTTCCCCAATTTCGCGAAATTTGGCCACGTGGCTCGATATGCGCGCGATTTCCTCGGATATGTCCCATTTGTCCGCGAAAATCACCGCCTCCTGTGCGAATCGCGATTCGTCAGGCGATATTCCCGCGGACGCGAGAGCGTTCTTCAGCCGCTCGGCGACGGTCTCGAACGCGGCGTCTCTGGCTCCCGCCCAGGCGTCCTCCACATGTTTCATGAGGCGTTCGGTCTCGTTCAGATGCAGGCCGACGGCCTCCTTCAGATGAGCGCCTTCCTCGCGCCTCATATCGTTCAAGTTTTCAGCCGCGCGGTCCAGCAAGCCCGACATGAAATCCTCGGCGTCGTCGCCCCCAAAAGCGGCGCGCGGGGACATGTCCAGCACTCCCGGCAGATTGACGAGGGCGTCGAGGGATATGTCGCGTTCCGCTCCCATCGCGTCTCGCATCGACGATATCTCTCTGTAATAGGCCGTCATGGCCTCTTTGTTGAGGGCGAGCGCTGACGCCGCCGCCGACCAGGTTATTTCGACGCGCGCGGTGACCTTGCCTCTGCGGAACAAACCGCGCAGCCGCCGGTGAAACCACGCCTCGAACGAAGATATCTCCCTCGGGAGCCTGACGGATATCTCCTTATATCTGTGGTTCACGCTCGACAGCGCGACTGACGCCGTTCCCCACGGACGCTCTTCGGACGCCGTTCCAAATCCGGTCATGCTAACATACATTTGCCTCGCCCTCCATGGCGGCCAGTTCTCTTTCAAGCGATCTCATGAGCTTTTCCCTTCTCTCGCGCTCGTCGGGCATATCCGGGTCGGGGTATATGAGACGGGATATCGAGAGTTTCAGTTTCGACGGCCGCGGCAGCGCCCTGCCCCTGGGCCAGACCTCAAAAGAACCCTTCACGTATACCGGGAGCACGGGAACCCCCGTTTTCACCGACAGATACGCCACCCCCGCCTCCAGCGGCTTCAGCCTGCCGTCCGCGGTCCTCGACCCTTCGGGAAAGAGCAGCACGCTTTCTCCCTCTTTCAGGAGCGCCAGGAGGAGTTTCATGACGGCGCCCGCTCTTTGGCTGTCCCCGCGCCTCACCGGAACCGCTCCCAGCACCCGGATGAAAAAATTCAGCAGGGGAACGCGAAACAACGATTCCTTGGCGAGATATCTCAACCGTATCGGAATAACTCCGCCTATCAAAGGAGGATCCACGAAACTCGCGTGGTTGGACGCCACTATCATCGGCCCCTCGTCCGGGACGTTCGACATACCGCGTACCTCCAGGCGATTGTAGAGCGTGAAAAACAGCCTGAAGGCGTTTTTAACGAAACGGTAAAAAACGCGTGAAATCATGACTCAGGCGTCAAAACCCTCGCGACTTCTTCCATGACGCAGGAGACCACTTCCTCGAAAGAGAGTCCGGTGCTGTCGAGCGTAACGGCGTCCTCGGCCCGTTTCAATGGGGCGGCCGCCCGGTTCGCGTCCATTTCGTCCCTTGCCTTCACCTGCTCCAGTATATCGTCGTAATTGGATTCCTCGCCCCTGGCGAGCCTTTCGGCGTGACGCCTCGCGGCCCTTTCCCCGGGAGACGCGGTGAGGAAAATCTTGACGTCCGCGTCGGGGAAAACCACCGTACCCATGTCGCGTCCCTCCGCCACCAAGCCTCGGCTCCTCTCCGCGCGCTGTATTCCGAGCAGCGACTCGCGGAGCGCCGGAAGCGCCGAATACGGCGAGACGTTCCGCTCTATCATGGGAGTCCTGATGACTTCCGTGACGTCCCCGCCGCACGCGAACACTCTCCCGTCCCGGAACGATACCGTAAATTCCCCGAGCGCCGCGCGCAGTTCCGGCGAATCAGACGGAGGAATGTTTTTCGACAGCATCACGTGAGTGATTGCCCTGTATATTGCCCCTGTGTCCAGAAACGGCAAACACATCCGCTTCGCCACTTCCCGCGCCACAGTGCTTTTACCGGCGCCGGCCGGGCCGTCGAGGACTATTATCGGCGGACGTCCGGATGAACGCATGGCCTTCGTTTTTATTTGAAACTGTCGTCCATCGCCGATATGATATCCACGAACTCCGCCATCAACTCTTCGGTTTTGTCGGCGATGCCGAGCCGTTCGAGGCTGTCGGTGGAGACATTGTACTGCATACCGTCGGCGCCTATCCCGAGGCCGAGCATGAGGCACAGTGAATTGGCCACGTGCACCACGTCGAGAACTTTTCTGTATTCCTCTCCTTCCGGAGGAAGCCCTTCTGGAGTATGGTGGTAGATGGTCACATAAGAGTACGCGTCCGGAAGGTTCCATTGTTCCATCACCAAACCGCCGACCTGGGCGTGATCAAAGCCCAGAACCTGGCGCTCGGCGTCGCAGAACGGTACGCCGTCTTCCTCCACAAGACGGAGGATTATGCTGTAACCGAAGCGAACGTAGTCGTTCAGGACGATCTTGCCGATATCGTGCATCAAGCCGCCGATGTACGCTTCCTCCGGGTCGCCGGCATGTACTTTTTCGCACAGATAACGGCTTGTGGCGGCCACTCCCTGAGAATGCCTCCATAGTCCCCCGCGGTCGAGAGAATATCCCGTGAAAGCGCCGTCCATGAATTTATAGACCGAAGCGGCGAGGACGATGCTCTTTACCGTCTTGAAACCGAGATAAGAGATGGCCTCCGGCACGACCGTTATTTTGCGCGACAGGCCGTAATAAGCCGAGTTCGCGAGCCGCAGGACGCGCAATACCAAGCTCTCGTCCTTGCGCAGCGTATTGCCGACGTCCGACGCGCTGCTCTTAGGATCGTCCAATTTTTTCAAGGTTTCTATGACAAACTGAGGCAATGAAGGTATATCCTTCACCCTCTTCAATACTCGGCGTTGTATCAAGTCCCGGGTTCGATCGTCAAGTCCCTGCATCTGCATCCCTCCGTAAATCTCGTCACGCAAGCAAGATTATACGTCAAATTTTCCCGCCGTTCGATATCATATTACGCAGGTTGTCATAATCAAATTCGCGCCACGATCCCGCCGGCATTTTGTCCAAAAACAAATTTCCCACGCCGATTCTCTTCAAACGAACGACTCTGTTGCCGAGCGCTTCCGCCATGAGCCTGATTTCCCTTTTGAACCCCTCGTTCAGGACGACCCTCCAATGTCTGCCGTCGTCCGGACGTCCGGGGGACAATTCCGCGGGCGCTAACAGCTTCTTATCTATAATAACACCTCTTGCCCATTCCTTCACATGTTTTTCTTCGAGGACGCGTTCGAGAATCACCGCGTAAGTTTTTCGGACTCCCGCGGACGGGTGGACGACTGATTGGGAAAACTTTCCGTCGTTGGTGAGAATCAAGAGCCCTTCGCTGTCGAGGTCGAGCCTCCCGGCGGGAAACAGCCCCGCGGCTCTGTGAGTCTCCGGCAGCAGGTCCATGACGGTGCGCCGCCGCGCGTCGCTCACCGCGGACAGCACGCCGCGCGGTTTGTTCATGACGATATAAAGCGGCGGCGCCGGGTTCACCGCTTTTCCGTCGACGGCGACTTCCTCCCCCTCGGCGACCATTCTGCCGGGGGAACATTCCGCGTCGTCCCCCACCCTGATCCGCCCCGACGCGATCAGTAAATCGGCGTCCCTCCTGGACGCTACGCCGCAGAGCGCCAAGTACCTGTTGAGGCGTATCGGATACGATATTCTCAGGGTTTCATTCATCCGATATTTCCCAGTCGTCCGGCTCGGGGTTTTTCACGATGGTATCCTGCAATTCCTCCAGCGTGGGAAGCGACGCTATCGAGTCGAGGCCGAAAAGCTCCAGAAACCTGTCGGTGGTTCTGTACAGCAGGGGATTGCCCGTGCTTTTTTTTCGCCCCGCGACCCTCACTAGCCCGTGTTTCTGGAGCGTCTCTACGACGCGGTCGCACCTCACGGTGCGGATTTCCTCCATCTCCCCGCGGGTCACGGGCTGGTTATAGGCCACCACCGAGAGCGTTTCGAGCGCCGCCTTGCTCAGGCGGACGCGCTGCGCCGCGGACATTCCCTGATATTCGGCCACCGTGCTTTCGAGATCAGGGGCCGTCACCATCTGCCAGCCTCCGGCGAGCTTCAGCAGCGTAACGCCCCGCCCCTCGTCGCAGAGCGCCTTGAGTTTGGCGATTCCCCGCGACACCGCGGCGGGAGACAAGCCGAGAGCGGACGCCAATTCGCCCTCCGATACGGGCTGCGGGGAGACGAACAGCAGCGCTTCGAGCTGCCGCACGAGCATATCGTGTTCGCCCGGGTTATCCGGCCTCAATGCCGACGTCCCCCCATTCCTCCGCCTGAGTGAGCCTGACCGCGCCCAGGCGCGACATTTCAAGCAGGGCGAGCAGAGTTACGATGAGCGCCCCCGCCCCAAAACGGGCGAGCGCCGCGGAAAGAGTGACAGCGCCCTCCCTGGCGAGCAGTTCCCTTATCTCGTCCATCCTGCGGTCAACCTGAATTTCCTGCGGCGCCGCGTCGGGTATTTCATCCATAAAATCGTCCCGCGTGGAGCGGGCCCTCGATCGGGAGTATTCCTCGATGAGATTCCACCACTGCGTCGACAGTCCGTAGAGGTCTCCTATGTCGAACCATGGGGGGCCTCCCTCGTCGGATATCCGCGTGAACGAACGCTCGCGTTCCGTCTTCATCCCGTCCAGCCGGGCCGCGGCGTTCCTGTACGGTTTGAAGCGCTCCAGCATGCCCGCGAGCGTCTCCTCGGACAATTCGTCCGCAAACCCGTCCTCCGCACCGGGGTTCGCGTCAGCGTCCGCGTCCTCGCCGTCGGTTCGTGGAAGCAGCGAGCGCACTTTTCTGATCAGTATGCGGCTCGCGAGAGAGAAAAACTCGGCGAGTTCGGACAGCGTGGCTTTTTTCGACGTCAGGAGGTACGACACGTACTGCGACAGGACGTCCGTCAGTTTCACCGACGAGGCGTCTATCGCGCTTGTTTCCACCAGATGGCAGAGCAG
>JAISDQ010000008.1 GCA_031264605.1 Synergistaceae bacterium
ATGTCGGCGCCGGACAGCGCTTCCTTCATGCCTCCTTCGATTCCCCTGGGATTGGTGCGGGCGGCGAGTTCCGCCTGAAAGACGTTCATGCCCGCGTGCGAGGGCCCCAATATTCCTCCCCTGTCCAGTATCACGATGTCGCGCGCGCCGCCGCTGAGCAGCAAATCCGCTGAGGCGAGCCCGACCGCGCCCGCCCCGACGACGGCTATCCTCGCTTCGGCAAGTCTTATGCCCAGAAGTTTGATCGAGTTATTGATCGCCGCCAGAACCGCCACGGCGGTTCCCTGCCGGTCGTCGCAGAATACGGGTATGTCCAGTACTTCCGACAGCGCCCTTTCGACGTAGAAGGCGTCCGGGTTGCCCAAGCCTCCGATATTGACGCCACCGACCGTGGGGGCTATCGCGCGGCAGAAATTTACGATTTCCTCCGCCGTCTCGGCTCGAATCGCCATGGGCACGGCGTCGACGTCCCCGAAAAGTTTGAGCGTGAGCGCTTTGCCCTCCAAAATTGGCAGCACGGCGTCAGGCCCTATATCGCCCATTCCGAAAACGCTTTTGCCGTTGCTGACTTCCGCCAGACGGTTCGCGCGGCCGGTGTATTCGTAGGCGTTTCGCCCGTCGAGCCGTATCTCCTCGCTCGCCGTCAGGCTTCCGGGCACGTAAGCCATGGCAAGCCGGCGCTCGTTCCTGATATTGACTGTCGGTATGTTCCGTATCTTGCCGAGGGCGTTTCGGTGGAAATCCAGAATTTCTTTTTTAGTCGTGTGCTCCGTCATTGTCGAACTCCTCCGGTTTTAGAATTGTTATTGGATTTTCGAGCGTTAAAATCATCCCGTCCGTTGCCGCGATCACTTTAGTCCCGCGCGCGGCGAGACGGTTGGATATGTATTCCCCGCCCCTGTCGAGCAGGTCGGCGCCCATGTGAGTGATTACCGTCGCGGCGGGAGAGACGCGTCCGAGAAGCGATCCGACATCCGCCAGCGACATGTGATCGAGCTTCGCGCGGGGAAACGTCAGAGCCGTGTTGACGATCAGCAGTTCGCAGTCCCCGTACCTCGCGGGAAATCCGGGCAGCGGCGCCGTGTCGCTTATCACTCCCCACGAGGGCAGCCCGTCCGCCCTGAAGATGAACCCGTAACACTCCACTCCGTGATGCGAGTGTTCGACCGATTCTATCGTCACCCCGCCGGCGGGCGACGTAAATTTGCCGTCCTCATGGATTTCCTTTTTGGCGATCCTGGATGAAAGATATTTCATGAGAACGCGGTCCCCGTCCTCCAGCGCGTCGCGGGTGGAGAGTATGAAACCGCGCGGGTTCCGCGATTTCAAGGTCATTCCCTCCGCCAGCGCGTTGACGTCGGAGCTGTGGTCTATATGCCTGTGCGTGAGGACGATCGTGTTGACGTCTATGGGCGACAGCGGAGGCCGGGCCTCGCATATCCGAACGAGGCTGCCCGGTCCGGGATCAATCACCCCGCGCGAGCCGCCGTAAGAAAACCATATCCCCCCCGACGAACGCCGCTGCGATAACATTATAAAACGCGTTCCCGCGGTTCCGAGGAAACGTATGAAGTTAGCCGGGTATCCTGAGGACGGCAATATCTTACCTCCACTTACAAAAATTTTTAAAAGTTATTTTTTTTACATCTTAACGCGCCAACAGCTTTATTGATATATTATATCCCGTCATGACCGTCAAATGGGGAAATCTGCGTTTTTTTGCGGCGCGATTGAGTAAAAGCGCGTTTTATGTGGTATCCTCTTTGATGAATAAAAAAACGCGGGGAGGTGGAACTTTGGGCGATTCGCGAGATACTTGGATGGTAGGCGATCTGCTCGACGCTATGTCGGGTTCGCATATCCCGAATTATGTGACCATGGTGATTCAGGAGGTTCAGAACTGGCTGGCGTCCGCGCTTTCGGAGGATTACGCGGCCGATCTGACGGAGGTCGTGTCAGGCGAGCATAATGTTTCCGCCGACGCGGAATACCTGCTGTCGCAGATAGAGTGGGCGAATTCTTACGCGGACGTGCTGCCCGCGAAGACGCCGCCCCGGCAGGAAGACGCCCTCATTCTCTCCGTCGGTCATATGATTCTCGATGAAGGCCTGCGTATGCTGGTGGATCACGCGGCGCTGTTCGGGCGCGATATCTGCCGCAGGGTGTGGCTTATCACCGATACGTGGGTGATAGGGGACGTGCTGCCGTATACGGCGCACCTCAAAGCGCTCCGCGAAAACGGCGTTCAGTTGCACTGCATGCTCGTGACCCCGTGGAATTACGTGGAAGTGCCGTGGAACAAAGAGGCTGAGGAACGCAAGCAATAATTACGCTGCGCGACGCGCGGGCGGGCCGTAAGGCCCGCCCGCTTTTTGTCGGGCTCATATCTTTCTGCTGCCCGGCTTCGTCAGCGTTGCGCCCCGCGCGCAGAACGGGCATTCGGCCTCGTCCCACGATTTTATATCGAGCGACACCAACGCCTTGAAGTCCACGCCGAAATCCACGCCGCCGTTCGAACGGTCCACTATGGCTCCGATCCCGACCACCGTCGCGCCGGATTCCCTGAGAACCGCGGCGGTCTCTTTCACCGAACCTCCGGTCGTCACGACATCCTCGACGATGAGTACGCGCTCGCCTCGCTCGACCTTGAACCCGCGCCTCAGTGTCATTATGCCGTTCTCGCGCTCCGTGAATATGTTTCTGGCCCCGAGCGCGCGTGCGACCTCGTAAGCCATGATTATGCCGCCGAGCGCCGGCCCGGCCACCGTGTCCGCGATTGTTCCCCCGCTCAGAAACGCGCCGGCGAGACGGGCGCACAGATCCTCGCTCTCGGGCGTATGTTCGAAAAGCCTGGCGCACTGCATGTACCTGTCGCTGTGACGCCCCGACGTGAGCCGGAAATGCCCGCTCTGAAGCGCCCCCAGTCTGTTCAGTATCTCCAAAGGTTCCGCCATGTTCATGCCCTCCTCAGTCCAAAATCAGGCTTCCCGTGAGTTCGCCCGCGTCCTCGATGCCGTTTTCGTCCAAAAAATCCTCCAGCTCGCGCAGAATCCGGGGCCCGGCCATTACGTCGGTTATGTTCGCCGTTCCAACCATGACCGCCGTCGCGCCCGCTATCATGAACTCCGCGGCGTCCGTGCCCGTCGTGATTCCGCCCATGCCGACCACCGGAACGCGCACTCCGCCCGCCGTCTGCCACACCATTCTCAGGGCGATGGGTTTTATCGCGGGCCCCGAAAGCCCTCCGGTTATATTCGCCAGCGCCGGCCTGCGGGTGCGCGCTTCTATAGCCATTCCCGTTACCGTGTTTATGAGGCTCACGGCGTCAGCCCCGGCGTCCTGAACCGCTTGGGCTATCGAGGCTATGTCCGTGACGTTGGGCGACAGCTTTACCATCAGCGGGCGCGAACAGACGCTCCGAACCGCCGCGGTCACTCTGGCGGCGTCTTCGGGACACGCGCCGAATTGCGCGCCGCCCTGTTTGACATTGGGGCATGAGATGTTGAGTTCGATCATCGCCACGGGCGAATCCGACAGCTTTCGCGCGGCCTCCGCGCAGCTCTCGGCGGTGGAGCCCGCCACGTTCGCTATCACGGTCGCGCCTCTCGACGCGAGGCGCGGCAGTTCGTCGCGGATGAACGCGTCGACGCCTGGATTTTGAAGGCCGACGCTGTTCAGGATTCCCGAGGAGGTCTCCGCTATCCTGCGCGGGGGATTGCCCGCTCTCGGCTCGTCGGTGAGCCCTTTGACGGCGATGGCTCCCCACGCGGAAATATCGTACAACTCGTCGTACTCGCGCCCGAAACCGAACGTGCCGCTCGCGGCTATCAGAGGGTTTTTCAGTTTAACGCCGCACAGATCGACCGACATGTTTCTCACGGCAGCGCGACCTCCCTGGCGTCGAAAACCGGGCCGTCCCTGCATACACGCTTGTATCCGGCCGTACCGCCGGGGGCGCGGACGGCGCACGCGCACACGAGGCACGCCCCGACGCCGCATCCCATATGTTCTTCCAGCGACACGTACAGCGGAACGCCGCGCGCGGCGCAGATTTTTTTGAGAGTCCCCATCATCGGCTTGGGGCCGCATGAAAAAACCGCGTCGGGCCGTTTGGAGATCAGCGCCTCAGACACTCTGTCCGTGACCAGGCCGCCGACATCGAGCGTCATTTCGGACAGCCCGCCCATTTCCGCCGCGCCGAATACGGATTTCCGGTCGCCGAATCCCAGAAACGATTTCAACCCGCGCGCCGTCTCGCTCAAAACCCGCGCGAGGTACATCAGCGGAGCGACGCCCAAACCGCCTCCGACCAGCCATATATCCCCTCCGGGGGAAACGGTTGGAAACGGATTCCCCAGCGGCATTAGAATCTTTATCGTCTCCCCCGGATCGAGCGCGGCGATGCTGCGGGTTCCTTTGCCCGCGGCTCTGACGATGAACCTCGCCGTATTTTCGGCCGGATCGAAGCCGGCTATGCTTACCGGCCGCCGCAGAAAAACTCCGGGAGCCTCCATGTGCGCGAACTGTCCCGGTTTTGGCGTCAGGCCGGCGGCCTGGGCCAGTTCGAAGCGAAGATCGGCGGCGTCTTCGGTCAGACGTTCGCGGGAAACGAGGCGCGCTTCGCAATCGCGGGCCATCAGGCGCGCCTCAGGACGTTTCCTATCTCGTCGCGCATCCGAATGGCCTCTTCCCTGGCGGCTCCGGCGAAATCGTCCGTTCCCAGCTTTTGGTGCGCGCGTATTATGCTCCTCGACGCCGCGATTACCGCGCCCTCGCCGCGCCCGTCGAAGCACGGCGCGAGGTGTTCCGCGGAAGCTCCCTGCGCGCCGTATCCGGGGAGGAGAAAAAACGTGCGGGGCATTTTGCGCCTGAGCGAGGCGCCCTGTTCGGGGTAAGTGGCGCCGACAACCGCCCCCACCGAGCTGAATCCCTCTTCCCCGATCAGCGTCTCTCCCCACTCGGCGATTTTTTCCGCGACCAACTCGTACATCGGCCGGCCGTCGCGCGATATGACGTCCTGAAATTCTCTCCCGGACGGGTTGGAGGTTTTGGCGAGGGCGAATATGCCCTTGCCCGAAGCGGCGCAGTCGGCTATGAATGGCGCTATGCCGTCGGTTCCGAAATAAGGGTTCACCGTCAGAAAATCGGTGGGAAAAGGGGAATCGGCCCTGAGGTACGCGGCCGAGTAGGCCTCGGCGGTGGAGCCGATGTCGCCGCGCTTGGCGTCCGTTATGACGGCATAGCCGAGCGCTTTGGCGCGCTCGGCGGTGCGCCTGAGGCACTCCATGCCCGCCGTCCCCAGCGCCTCGTAGTAAGCGGCCTGTATTTTGACGCATGGAACTATGTCCGACAGCGCTTCCAGAATCGCGGCGTTGAACGCGTATATCGCCTCGGCCGTTCCGCCGTTTTCGATATGATCGAGCGCGAACGCCTTCGGCACGTATTCGATCCTGGTGTCCAGCCCAAGCGTGGAAGGGTTTCCGGTCTCCCTGATTCTCTGAACCAGACGGTCTATCCGCACGCCCATTCGCCCCCGTAAACGATCGCGCCGCCCGCCATCGTGCATTTCACCATTCCCGAAAGCGTTCGCCCGCCGAACGGAGAGTTGTGCCCCCGGGATACGAATTTCGACGGATCGACCGTCCATTCGGCGTCAGGGGCTATTATCGCGACGTCGGCGGCCCGTCCTTCCTCGATTTTGCCCGCGTCGATGCCGAGAATTTCCGCCGGGGCCGAGGTCATTTTGCGGAACAGCTCCTCCGGCGTGAGTATTCCACCTTTGACGAGCACGGTCCAGCAGATGGAAAAAGCCGTTTCGAAGCCGGATATTCCGCTCGCGGCCAGGGCGTATTCCACGTTTTTGTCGTCGATGTGATGGGGGGCGTGGTCGGTGGCGATGCAGTCGATTGTCCCGTCGGCGATGGCCTCTATTATGGCCTGCCTGTCGTCCTCGGTGCGCAGCGGGGGGTTCACTTTGGTATTGGCGTCGTAGTCCCTGACCCATTCGTCGGTGGCATAGATATAGTGCGGCGCGGTCTCGCAGGTTACGGCGGCGTTGCGGCGTTTCGCCTGCCGGATGATCTCGGCCCCCCCTCTCGTGGAGACGTGGGCGATGTGGATTCCGGTATTTTCCGCCTCGGCCAGGATGCAGTCGCGCGCTATCATGGTTTCCTCAGCGGTTCTGCTGATGCCGGGCAGCCCGAGCGCGGTCGACCAGTAACCCTCGTTCATCAGGCCCCCGTCGGTGAGGTCGGTGTCCTCCGGGTGCGATATGACTTTGAGCCCGAAGCGTTTCGCGTAACTGAGCGCCAGCCTCATCCGCATCGCGTTCCTGACGCATTTGCCGTCGTCGGAGAGCGCGACGGCCCCGGCGTCCGCGAGGTCGCCGGCTTCCGTGAGTTCTTCCCCCGCGAGGTTTTTCGTTATCGCGGCTATGGGATATACGCGCACCGGCCCGGCTAGGGCCGCCTTTTTCTTTATGAATTCGGTCACAACGGCATTGTCGTTCACCGGATAAGTGTTCGCCATGCAGCAGACCGAGGTGAAGCCGCCCTTCGCCGCCGCCGCCGTGCCGCTCGCTATATCCTCTTTTTCGTCGAATCCAGGTTCCCTAAGGTGACAGTGTATGTCGACCAGGCCCGGGGATACTATCATGTCCGCGGCGTCTATCGTCTTGAAACCGTCCGCCGTCAGGTTTTCGCCGAGCCGCGATATTTTTCCGGCCTCTATCATCAGGTCGAGCCCCTTGATTCCATGGGGAGTGACGGCCAAGCCGCCTTTTATGAGAAATTTGCCGCTCATCGTCAAAATCCTCCAGTCTCGGGCTTCTGCCGCGTCATCATAAATAGCAGCGCCATGCGCACCGCCACGCCGTTCGTCACCTGTTCGTCGATTTTCGCGTCCGGCAGATTCATGGCCGCGGTGGATATTTCCACGCCCCTGTTCACGGGCCCCGGGTGCATCACGAGCGCGTGGGGCTTTGCCATGGCGGCGCGTTCCTCGGTGAGGCCGAAGTACTTGTGATACTCGCGCACCGTCGGAAAGAGCCCCTTTTTCTGCCGTTCGAGCTGTATGCGGATCCCCATCACGACGTCCGCCCCTTTCACCGCTTCGTCAACCCTGTCGGTCACTTCCACCCCGAGTTTGTCCAATTCGGGGGGGAGCAAGGTCGGAGGGCCGGCCAGGATCACCGACGCCCCCATTTTGGTGAGGCCGTAGATGTTCGACCGCGCGACCCTGCTGTGAAGCACGTCTCCGACTATGGCCGCGCGAAGCCCTTTTATCGCGCCGAAACGCTCTTTCATCGTGTACATGTCGAGAAGCGCCTGCGTGGGATGTTCGTTGATCCCGTCGCCCGCGTTTATGACGGCGGCGCGCACGTTTTTCGCCATGAGATGGGGCGCCGCCGTCATGGGATGCCTCATTATCAGGACGTCCGTGCCCATCACGTCGAGCGTTCGCGCCGTGTCTATGAGCGTCTCGCCCTTCGAAACGCTGGACGTCGACGCGGAGACGCTCGAAGCCGTGCCGGACATGTATTTGCACGCCAGCTCGAACGACATTCTCGTGCGCGTGCTGTTTTCGTAGAATAGCGTGATTATCGATTTTCCCTGGAGGTGCGGGGTTTTTTTGTTGTTGGACGTTATCACGACTTTCATCAGTTCCGCCGTGTCCAGTATCTCGTGTATTTCCTCACGCGCCGTATCCCTCAGTCCCAGCAGGTCTTTTGATCTCAGCATGTTTATCGTTTGCCTCCGTCCGTCATGTCGAGCACGAGCACGCAGTCCTCGGCCTCGAAGGGAGCTATATGTACGGCGATGAGTTCGTTTCGCGAGGTCGGGACGTTTTTGCCGACGTAATCGGTCCTTATCGGAAGTTCCCTGTGTCCCCTGTCGATGAGAACCGCCAACTGGATGGTGCGCGCCCTGCCGACCTCCATTATCGCCTCCATGGCCGCCCTTATGGTGCGTCCGGTAAACAGTACGTCGTCGACGAGTATTATGTCCCTGTCCGTGATATTGAAAGGAATATCCGTGCCGTTGATGACCGGATGCGCCGCCAGAAGCGACAGATCGTCCCGGTAGAACGTTATGTCGAGCGTGCCGGTCGGGACAGTCACGTTCTCCACCTGGCCGATGTGAGCGGCGAGCATCTTGGCGAGCGGAACTCCCCGGCGCTGTATCCCAATCAGCACGATGTTCGACGTGCCCTTGTTCTTTTCGATGATCTCGTGAGCTATCCGCGAAACGGCCCTTTTCATAGCGGTAGCGTCCATTATCCGCGCTTTTTCCCTCAAAACTTCCACCTCCGTATTTTTTCACAAAAAAAGCCCCGCCGTCCTTTTCGGAGGCAGGGCTCACAACTTACCGCGCACTTATAACCCGCCTTCTCGGCCTCTCGGGACCGAATTAAAGGACTCAAATTAAAAAACATACTATCATGGACGGGGCGGTTTGTCCATCTTGAAAATTTGCAGTGCGCGGGCGCGCGTGTTGACGATTTGCGCCGGTACGCTATACAATATAAACAAACTGCAAATATAAGACGCTTTATGAAAATATTGGAGGATATGTCAGTGCATTGTCTGTATATTGCTATCGGAGGCGGAATCGGGGCGTTATCGCGTTATTTTTCAAGTCAATTCATAAATTCATTCACAACCGCCAAATTTCCTTTCGGCACTATGGCGGTCAATTGCGTTGGAGCGTTGGGCATAGGTTTTTTGATAAATATCTTTGACATGTTTTCCATAAACGTTAAGTGGAAATTATTTTTAATAACCGGTTTTCTGGGAGGTTATACGACATTTTCAACGTATTCATTGGAAACAGTTCAATATTTAATCAACGGCAATATCAAACACGCTGTCATGAATATATTGTCGAGCAATATTCTGTGTATATTGTTCGTGTTATTGGGAATGTGGCTGAATAAAATGATATTCATAAAATAACGGGGGTAATATTTATAAAACCATGACAATCGAAAAAGAAATACTGCAAAAGGCATATATGCTTGGGATTCATAAATGCGGCGCAATAAGAACCGAATCTATGACCGATTACGCGGATAGGCTGAAAGAACGGATGGAACGGATTCCAAACGGGGAAGCGCTCTACGGTCATTTCCTCCGTTTCGCGAATATAAAGGAACATATACCTTGGGCAAAATCAATCATTGTATTGGTCTCCCACTATGGGCATTACGTTTTGCCTGAAAAATCCATCACGGCGAGTTACGGAAAAAGTTATCTGGTTGACATGAGATTCAATCCCAATTCGCCGGAAAGACAAAAAATCATGATTTTTAACGATTATCTTCATGAATTGGGGATAAAAACGTTATGGAACGAACACCCCGGAATTACCGCCATGCGTTGGGCGGCATACAAGGCCGGACTGGGGATCATACGGCGCAATAATTTCCTTTATACCGAAAAAGGCTCGTGGGTGACGATAACGGCTTTCGCCGTCGATAAGGAAATGGAATCGATCGAAAAACCTTCCTTCAAGGAATGTCCCGCCGATTGCGATAGGTGTATAAAAGCCTGTCCGACAAAATCATTGTCAAAACCTTATACTATGAACTTGGCAACGTGCGTCAGCCGCCTGACAACATCCAACGACGCGGCATCTTACGATGATACGGTAAACCGGCAAATCGGCAAAAGAATTTACGGATGCGACGTCTGTCAGGACGTTTGCCCGATGAATAAGGACAAATGGGAAAATAAAGATATTTTTCCCGAACTGAACGGCATCGAACGTTTTCTCTCCCCTGAAGCGATCCTCGATCTGAGTTATGAGGAAATAGAAAACAATCTGGCCCAAAAATTTTTCTACATAAA
>JAISDQ010000045.1 GCA_031264605.1 Synergistaceae bacterium
AGGATGACATGGTTGAGCAATGATAAAGCGGTATTGGCTACACTCAGCATATTTACGAATGAAGGTCCGGGAGGCCGAGGGCGTATGTTTGATGGGTATTTCTTTTATGTAGATTTACACGACGAGGAGGGTTAACATGAGCGGAAAATACGAAAAGGCACACGAGATGCTACAGTTGATAGAGTGGTCGTAAAGGATAAGGAATTTTATCCAATGATTTTTTCCGGACATCCTGAAAAATTATAACCGCTCCCGAACGGAACGACGGAAAGATTTTGATATATGAAAATAAAATAGTTGTTCGCCATTTTACTGTGAGGGGGAGATGGAATTGAGGATAAGCTACATTGGAATAGGCGAAATGGGTGTCGGAATGGCCCGCAATATTCTCGGGAAAAACGGCTCTCTTGTCATTTGGAACAGGACGAGGGACAAGCCTCACGTCAAATCCCTCGCCGAAGAGGGCGCCGTGCTGGCGGAAACTCCGGAAGACGCGGCGGCTCAGTCGGAATTCATCTGCGTCAACCTCACGGCGGACGCGGCGGTGAACGCCGTCGTTTCACGGATAGCGCCGCACGTGAAACCAGGCTCCATATTGCTGGATTTCAGCACCATTTCACCGGAGACGGCGAAATCCCTGTACGATATGATGCTGCGCCATGACGCCCATTATCTCGACTGCCCCGTGAGCGGCGGTTCGTCAGGCGCCTCCGCCGGGACTCTGACCATCATGGTCGGCGGAGGCGAGGCCGCCTTCGAAAAAGCGGGGCCAATATTCGGAATGTGCGGCGTCAACATTCAGTACATGGGGCCCAGCGGCATGGGACAGAAAGCGAAACTCATAAACCAGCTTCTGACGTGGGTCAATCAGGCCACGGTGTGCGAAGCGATGCTTCTTGCCGAAAAATCCGGAATAAATACCCGTTCGCTTTACAAGGCGCTTCTCACGTCGTGGGGGAGAAGCTGGATGCTCGAACGTTCCGTGGAAAAATATATAATCCCGCGCGATTTCGATTCGCCGTCAGGCGTGGAGCTTATGGTAAAAGATTTCAACCTAATAATCGGCATGGCGGAGCGCGCGGGGTGCGGCATCCCGATAGCCAAGGCGGCGAAGCGCCCGTACGATGCCGCGATGGAGCGCGGGCTGGCAAAGAAAGACCCGTCCGTGATCATCGAAGTGATGGCCGAAACCAACACGCCGCAATAGGCGTGAAACGATCAGGATGGTGAAAATGAGAAGCGACGCGATAAAAAAAGGATCCACGAGGCTGCCGCACCGGGCCATGCTAAAGGCGCTGACGCTGACCGACGCCGAGATGGAGCGCCCGTTTGTGGCCGTGGTCAACTCGAAGAGCGACCTAATTCCGGGGCATATCCACCTTGGCGACATTGCCGAAGCGGTTAAAGCCGGAATCAGAATGGCGGGGGGAGTCCCGTTCGAATTCAACAACATCGGGGTCTGCGACGCGCTGGCCATGAGCCACCTTGGGATGAAATACTCGCTCCCGAGCAGGGAGCTGATAGCGGACGGGATAGAATCTATGCTGATCGCGAATCCGATGGACGGCGCGGTATTCATCCCGAACTGCGACAAGACAGTCCCAGGCATGTTGATGGCCGCTTGCAGAGTGAATATCCCGAGCATTTTCGTGAGCGGCGGGCCGATGATGGCCGGAAAATTCGAGGGGCGTCGGATAGCCGGCTCCGATCTGACGGAAGCCGTCGGCAAATACAGCAAGGGCGAGTATGACGACGCGCAGATGAAGGAACTAGAGGATCACGCGTGTCCGGGCTGCGGCGCGTGCGCCGGAATGTACACCGCGAATTCCATGAACTGCCTCACGGAAACTCTTGGGCTGGCGTTTCCGGGAAACGGAACCATCCCCGCGGTCGTGTCCGAACGCAGAAGGCTTGCCAAGGAAACGGGCATGAGGATAATGGAGTTGATAAAACATAATACGAGGCCGAGCGACATCCTCGCTGACCGCGCTTTCGAGAACGCGCTGAGGGCCGAAATGGCCATAGGATGCTCGACCAATACCCTGCTGCACCTCCCGGCGATCGCGAACGAGCTGAATAAAAAGATCGACCTCGGCTACGCGGACAAAATAAGCCGCGAGACGCCCCAGCTTTGCAAACTGAACCCCGCCGCGGCGGCGTATATTGAGGATCTGCATTCGGTCGGCGGCGTCAGCGCCATTTTAAAGGAACTGTACAATCACGGCCTGATTGACGGCGGCGCGGCGAGCGTCCTTGGGATATCTTTCGGCGAAATGCTCGCGAATGTCAGGCCCGCCGACGGGGTAGTGATACGGCGCTTCGAGGATCCGTGGCGAGGCGAAGGCGGACTCGCTGTCATGCGCGGGAACCTGTGTCCGGATGGCGCGGTGGTAAAGCAGGGCGCCGTCCTGGAGAACATGCTCAGGCACACGGGGCCGGCCAGGGTATTCGACAGCGAGGAATCGGCGTCCGAGGCGATTTATTCGGGAAAGATACAAAAAGGAGACGTCGTGGTCATTCGCTACGAGGGGCCGAGGGGCGGCCCCGGGATGCAGGAGATGCTGACCCCCACGTCGATGATCGCCGGGCGGGGATTGGACGGTCATGTGGCGCTGATAACAGACGGCCGCTTTTCGGGCGTGACGCGCGGGGCCTGCGTGGGACACATTTCCCCGGAAGGGGCGGACGGCGGCCTGATAAGTCTGATAGAGGAAGGAGACCGGATCAGCATCGACATTCCGTCCCGCAGGCTCGAACTTCTGGTCGACGACGAAACGATAGAACGGCGCGGGCAAAACTGGCAGGGGCCGCCCGATCGAAAAATCAGCGGTTATCTCAAAAGGTACGCGAAAATGGTCTCGTCCGCCTGCGAGGGCGCGATACTGAAAGATTGAGGGAGCGTGAAACAAATGTGCGAGGTTTACCTGAAGCCGCTTCATATCAGCATGAGCGTGCGGGATCTGGACGAGTCCATGAAGTGGTACGAGGAACATCTTGGATTCCGCGCCGTGTTTTCCATGTACATACCGGCTCATCACGCCAGGATCGCGTTCATGAGGCACGGAGATTTTGACATCGAGCTGGTGCGGCACGACGACACCAGGCCGATACCACCCGAGCGGCTCGACCCTCACGAGGACCAAAAGACTCAGGGAACCAAGCATATCGCGTTCCTGGTGGAGGACGTCGACTCCGTTGCCCGGCGTCTTGAAAGCGAGGGAGTTGAAATAGCCGCCGCGCCGAAAGTCATGGAAAACAAGGAAGCCGGGGTCAGGGAAAAGATCTGTTTCGCGAGGGACTGCAACGGAATCGCCATAGAGTTCATACAGCGCTTGTGACATAAAATCAGGCTCCGATTCACGAACCAGCGCAAGACTTTTTTAAAATGAGGAGAGTGCGTCGCCATGAGTGAAACCGCGAAAAACGGCAATATCAGATTTTTCGACATCGATGGGGTTCAGACCGGACAGCCGGTCAAGGGAAAACGAGGCGTCTGTCTCGCGTTTTCGTTTGTTATTTTTATCGTCTGTTACCTTCTTCCGCTGGGCGGCATTTCGCCGACCGCGAACCGCGCGTTGGCTCTGGTGCTCGCTGTGATCTGGATATGGATAACAAGCTGCGTGCCGCTTGCCGTCGGTTGTCTCATCCTCGCCGTTGGCGGCCTTTTTCTGAAATTGTTCAATTTCGGCGAATTCGCGGCGTCATTCGGAAACTCGCCGTTTCTGCCGATGATAGGCCTTCTGATAGTCTCTCTGGGCGCGGGTAAGACCAACATCGCGCGCCGCGTGGCTTACATATTTCTGTCGACCATGGGGCGCTCGCCGGCGATGATATTGCTCGCGATCAGCGCGGCCACAGCGGTCGTTTCGGCGTTCGTCTCAAACCTGGGCACCACGATAGTGATGTCCTCCATATCCATAGCGATCATGACGGAAATGGGCGAGGAAAAGGGGCGAAGCGGGCTGGGCAAGGCGATAATGCTGGCCATTCCGATGTTCTCCATGATAGGAGGCCTGACGCTCATAAGCGGCAGTCCCAGCACAAACATGATGGGCATATCCATGCTGGAGAGTTACACTGATAAGGAATTCACCGTCACTTACGCGCAATGGGCAAAGATCGGCATCCCGAGCGGGCTGTTGCTGCTGATACCGTCGTGGATCATCTACAAAAACGCGTTCGGCGTCCGCGGAAAATCCGACAAGGATATCGACATCGACCTGTTCAAGCGTAAACTGAAGGAACTCGGCCCGCTTCGCGGGGCCGAACTTCGCTGGATAATCATAGTCGCGTTCATGGTGATAAGCATGATCACCGGGGTTCTCAGCATGGGGATGGCGGCTTTGCTCTGCGGAACCGTCGCGGTACTGCCGGTCGTGGGGTGCGTCGAGCCGAACGACGCCATAAAATCACTGCCGATGGATGTCCTTATACTGATCGGTTTCAGCCCGATAATTGCCAACATCATCAACAATTCCCAACTGGGCGTGTGGTCGGTGAACAACCTCTTCGGATGGACGGCCAGCCTTCCCGGATATGTTCTCATGCTGGCCATGACTTTTATTATGGCGATAATGACCAATGTTTGCGCGAACGCCACGATAGGCATAATAGCCGTCTGCATTACCGCGCTGACCCCGCTGGTAATCGCGAGCGGGATGAACCCGTCGCTGGTGCTGCTGCCGGCGATGTACATGGGAAGCTGCACGACGGTTCTTGGAGTTCAGACAAACGTGGTGCTCACCTATCATTACGGTTACTGGGAGATGAAGGACACCTTGAAACCGGGAATTGCCGCCGCCATCCTCTGGAGCGTGGTGACCACGACGGTGGCGTACTTCGTCGGCCCCTTGATAGGGATGCCGCTTTACCTGTGAGGCCGCCGCGAGGCGACGCGGGATTCAAAAATTTTACGGGCCCCCGCGCGGGGGCCCGTATCGATGTCTTCAGCAGCAGGTGTGGCCGTGGGCGTAAAAACTTATCGGGTACGAAAGATATTGAAGTTCGTCGAGCTGGTCAACCGTTACGTAACCGGGCCGCGCGTTTATCACGGTCGGTATTCTGTTCACGATGGTCGCGCAGGTGTGCTCCACCGTGAGCGGTTTTTCGACCGAGAATTTCACGTCGGGAACGCCCGTGATCTTCCAGTCGCACATGTCGCCGTCCTCGGGGCCGTAAACCTTGCCAATGCACGAGGTTACGATCGCCGGGCCCTGATACGTCTCCGTCGTGACGACGAAACTCGTTCCTATGCAAAGCCCCTTCTTGATGGTCTCTCCCACCGTTCCGCTGTAGAGGTCGGAGTCGTGGAAGTACGGGACCGATTTCTGCGACTGCGACTTGATCGTCCAGCCCATTTTCGCGCACAGTGATTCGTTCGAATTCCAGACATACGAAGGTTCCAGGGTTTCGGGATGCGCTATCTGCTTCTCGAATTCCTCGGGAGTGAGCCCGACTCCGTGGGCCTTGGCGAGCGCTAGCCCGTAATCCTCCACGTTGTAGCTGACAGCCCCTTCGATCTTGTCGATTCTGTGAACGCCGCCGGCGACGTTCGCGATCATGTTGATCCAATAGATGTCCTGCATCCCCGAGCCGACCACGGTGCAGCCGTTTTCTTTCGCTATCCTGTCGAGTTTGTTGGTGAGAGCCGACGCCGTCGTCCAGGGGTAGATCGCTTCCTCGCAGGTGGAGACCACGCTTATTCCGCGGGAGGCGCATTTCTCGAAGTGCGGATACACATCGCCGATGAAGCTGAAGAGCGTGACGACCGCGATGTCGGGATCGGTTTCGTCGAGCACGGCGTCCGCGTCGCTGCGAATGGGCACGCCCAGTTTGAAGCCGAGTTCGGCATAGTCCCCAACGTCCATTCCAACCACGGCTGGATTTACGTCTATGGCGCCGACTATCTCGGCCCCGCTCTCGTACAGGTAACGGAGAATGACCTTGGCCATTTTGCCGCACCCGTACTGAACCACGCGAAGTTTTTGATTGTACATGATTGCACCCCCACAAAAAAGTTTTATCTACATAATAAAATAATAAGACATATCCGCTCAAATTTCAACTTGAAAC
>JAISDQ010000081.1 GCA_031264605.1 Synergistaceae bacterium
TCACGGAAACCATAGACGAGAACGGCGCGGTCGTCCGCGCTATCAACGCGGACGTTCTGGCGCAGGAAATAAATTCGCACGTCGTAAAAGGCAAGGAGGAACGCTATCAGTTCACATGGCCGGACAAGAAAAAATCCGTCCTGTTCGCCAACGCGCCGATTGCCGCCACGCTCCGCCCGTGCCGCGAGGAGAGCGTCAACTTCGATTCGACGGAAAACCTGTATATTGAGGGTGATAACCTCGACGTGGTAAAAATGTTGCGCGAAACGTATCTGAACCGCGTAAAGATGATCTACATTGACCCGCCGTACAATACGGGCAATGATTTTATATATGAGGACGATTTTTCCGAGGACGCTGGAGAGTTTCTTGCTCGCGATGGACAGTACGACGAGGACGGAAACCGCATGGTGAAAAATCTCGACAGCAATGGGCGTTTCCACACCGACTGGCTGAATATGATTTATCCGCGCTTGCGAGTGGCGCGTGATTTACTCGCCGAAAATGGCGTGATCTTCATTAGCATTGATGATGGTGAAGTGGCTCAGCTTCGGAAAATTTGTGATGAAATATTCGGCGAATACAACTTTGTGGCAGAAATAGTCTGGGAGGGAGCGAACAAAAACGATGCCCGCCAAATCGGAATAGTCCATGAATATGTACTGGTATTCGCTAAGAACAGAATCCATTTGGAGTACAGTTGGTCAATTAAAAAAGATGGATTGGAGCTGGTTTTAAAAGAAATTGAAGTGTTAAGGCAACAATATGGCGATGATTATGACTCTGCATCTAAAAGTTTAGCTGACTGGTTTCGATCTATGAAAGCAACACCTTCTTTTGGACTTCGAAGATTTCATAAAATCGATGCGTGTGGCGCATACAAAGAAGATGACCCGACCGCTCCGGGAGGGAGGAAATTCAATCTTATCAATCCAATTACCGGAGATATCATTCCGTTACGCAAAAATCGCGGATGGAGCTTCGATCAAGGCGCATTTGAAAAAATGGTTGGGGCCGATAGAATTGTATTTGTGTCTGATAAAAGCATTATGGTTAAGCGATATTTGCATGAAATTGATTCTGTGACGCCTCCAAGCGTTATGTACCAACCAGCAAGATCAGCGTCAGAACGTCTTGAGCGTTTGATGGATGAAAAGATATTCGACTTCCCTAAAGATGAAACAATCATAAAAAAATTCCTTGAAATGTCCTCTCAATCAGGCGACATCATCCTCGACTTCTTCTCCGGTTCCGCCACCACAGCCCATGCCGTCATGCGACTCAATGCCGAGGACGGCGGCAAGCGCAAGTTCATTATGGTGCAGTTGCCTGAAATATGCGACGAGGGCACAGAGGCGGCAAAAGCCGGTTACGCCAATATCTGCGAAATCGGCAAGGAGCGCATACGCCGCGCCGGAGCGAAAATCAAAAATGAAAGTCCGCTGTTCACGCAAGACCTCGATGTAGGTTTTCGCGTCCTGAAACTGGATTCGAGCAATATGCGCGACGTGTACTATACGCCGCGGGAGTATCCCCGGCAGATGGATTTGGACGGATTTGTTGACAACATCAAGGACGACCGAACGCCTGAGGATTTGCTGTTTCAAGTCATGCTCGATCTCAACGTACCGCTGTCAAACAAAATTGAGGTTAAAGAAATTGAAGGCAAGGCGGTATATTATGTGAATGACGGCTACCTCACCGCCTGCTTCGAGAAGGTGGACGACGCGCTTATGACAGAAATAGCGCTGGCAAAACCATACTACGCCGTATTCCGCGACAGCGGTTTCGCCTCCGACAGCACGCTCGTGAATTTTGGGCAGATTTTCAAGACGTACAGCCCGACGACGCAAAGGAGGGTGCTGTGATGTGCGAGAAAAAAAAGAATGCAAGAAAGAGCATGGGCGCGCCTGTTAATGGCGTGGTGATTCCTGTTGCGCCAAATTCGCTGGATATGCCGAAATCGTACGGCGATTTACGCGATTCAATTATCAACCGGATAAAAGATACTCGATTCAAGGTTTTATATCATGCGAATGCGGAAAAAAACCTGATGTACTGGCAAATCGGGAACGACATCCTGCGAAAACAGGAGAATGAAGGATGGGGCGCAAAGGTTATCGATCGTTTATCGAAAGATCTCAAGGAAGCGTTTCCTGATATGAGCGGGTTCTCGCCGCGAAATCTGAAATACATGAGAAAATTCGCCGAGTCGTGGACTAACGAAGAAATTGTGCAGCAAGTTGTTGCACAAATCCAATGGCGTTCCATCATCACTCTGATAGACAAGCTGAATGAAAATGAATCCCGCCTTTGGTATGCACAGAAAGCATTGAAACATGGATGGAGCAGCAATATTCTTTCTATTATGGTTGAGGCTCGCTTGATTGACAGGGAGGGGAAGGCTGTCACGAATTTTAACGATACCCTCCCTTCAAGCGATTCTGATATGGCGGTACAGTCTTTCAAAGATCCGTATCTTTTCGATTTTCTCGGAACTGGCGATAGAAGGCGTGAGGCAGAAGTTGAGCGAGAGCTTGTTGCGCACATAGAAAAGTTTCTGCTCGAACTCGGGCAGGGATTTGCATTCGTTGGAAGACAAGTCCATCTAGAGGTCGGAGGAGATGATTTTTATATTGACCTTCTGTTTTATCACCTGAAACTCAGGTGCTATGTCGCCATAGAATTAAAAGCCCGAGATTTTGAGCCAGGAGATGTTGCACAGCTCAATATGTACCAAAACATCGTAAATAAGGCTTTACGGCATCCCGACGACAAGCCGACGATTGGATTGCTTCTTGTCAAAGGAAAGAACAAGATAGTTGTAGAATACTCGCTAATGAGCTATACGAACCCAATCGGAGTGGCAGATTGGCAGACGCAGCTCACGCGGGAAATTCCGGAAGACTTAAAAACCGATTTGCCGACAGTTGAAGAAATCGAACGAGAACTTGACGACGTCAATTGTGCAACAACTGCTGCACAATTGAAAACAACCTCCATTGGAGGCGAAGCGGAATGAAATTCAACTTCAAGATACAGCCGTTCCAGACGGAGGCGGTGGAGAACGTCGTCCGCGCGTTCGGCGGCCAGCCTAAGCAGAACCGTATCAACTATCGCCGCGACATTGGAAAAAACACAGACCAAAATAAAGGACAGCATGAGATTCAATACGATGATGAAGCCGGTTACAGAAACGCCGAGGTCGGGCTATCCGACGGACAAATTCTCAAAAACGTGCGGCAAGTACAGATGGAGAACAACATCAAACTGTCGCCCTCGCTCGTAAAAGAACTGGGCGCGGTTTCGCTCGACGTGGAGATGGAAACGGGCACGGGCAAGACTTACGTTTACATCAAGACCATGTTCGAGATGAACAAACGCTATGGATGGAGCAAGTTCATCGTAGTCGTGCCGAGCGTGGCGATACGCGAAGGCGTAAAAAAATCCTTTGAAATGACACAAGAACATTTTATGGAATTTTACGGTATCAAGGCGCGATTCTTCGTTTACAATTCCTCGAATCTGCATCAGCTTGACGAATTTTCAAGCGGATTCGGCATAAACGTGATGATTATCAACATCCAGGCGTTTGCCGCTTCTCTGAAAGAGGACGGCAGGAGCAAAGAAAGCCGCGTTATCTACTCCAAACGCGACGAGTTCGCCTCACGCCGCCCGATTGACGTTATTAAGGCAAACCGCCCTATTATCATTCTGGACGAGCCGCAGAAAATGGGCGGCGCGGCGACGCAAAACGCATTGAAGAACAATTTCAATCCACTGTTCTCGCTGAATTACTCGGCTACGCACAAGACGTCGCACAACCTCATCTATGCGCTTGACGCGCTCGACGCTTTTCGGAAGAAGCTCGTCAAAAAGATCGAGGTCAAAGGTTTCGAAATCAAGAACCTGCGCGGTACGGACAAATACGTCTACCTGGCCGAAATCGCCGTCGCGCCGAACAAACCGCCACGCGCCCGCTTGGAATTCGAGGTTCGTCTTAAAAGCGGCGCTATAAAACGCGAAACGCGTTTGCTCGGGACTGGCGACAGTCTGTACGCCGCTTCAAATGAATTGGAGCAGTATAAGGGATTGTCGGTCGCGGAAGTCGATCCCATCGGAAAAACCGTGACGTTCTCAAACGGCGATACGCTCACTGCCGGCGCTGCCTCCGGCGATGTAAACGAGGACGACATCCGGCGTATCCAGATACGCGAAACGATACTATCCCACTTCGAGAAAGAGGAAGAACTTTTCAAGAGCGGCATCAAATGCCTGTCCCTGTTCTTTATCGACGAGGTGGCGAAGTACCGCCGGTACGGCGATGACGGCGGAGAACTGCTTGGGGAGTATGGCCGGATATTTGAACAGGAATATATTTCCGCGTTGAACGAACGTTTGACGCTATTCCCCACCGCTTATGAAAATTACCTGAGAGGTATCCGTGCCGAAGATACCCATCGCGGCTATTTCTCCATCGACAAACGAGGACGCGCGGTGAACAGCGCGGTCAAACGCGGCAGCGAGTTTTCGGACGACATATCCGCGTATGAACTTATACTGAAAAACAAAGAGAGGCTTTTGTCGTTCGATGAACCGACACGGTTTATATTCTCACATTCCGCGCTGCGCGAAGGCTGGGACAACCCGAACGTCTTCCAGATTTGCGCCCTGAAGCACTCGGAGAACGCCGCGGCAAAACGGCAGGAAGTTGGGCGCGGTTTGCGCCTCTGCGTCAATCAGACGGGCGACAGGCAGGATGTGGACGTATGCGGCGAAACGGCCGTCCATGATGTGAACAAGCTGACGATCATCGCCAGCGAGAGTTACGCGGGATTTGTTTCCGATTTGCAGAGCAAAATCAAGGAGGACTTGTACGAGCGTCCGACAAAGGCCGCGATCTCCTATTTCAACGGCAAGACCGTCATGCTCGGAGAGGAAATGGTCACTCTTACCGAGCGTCAGGCCAAAATGATATATCAATACTTGTCGAAGAACGATTACATCGACTATGACGACAACGTGACCCCCACATACCGCGCCGCCGAGGAATCGGGGAGGTACGCCATGCTGCCGGAAGAACTCATGCCGATCGCAAGCGGTATCCATACGCTTGTGCGGGGTATCTTCGACCCGGGCGTGCTGAAAGACATGATAGAGGACGGACATGACACAAAGATCAGGGATAATCCGCTAAACGAGAATTCCAAAAAACAGGAATTCCAGGAACTGTGGAACAGAATCAATCGGCGGTACGCCTATACGGTAGAGTTCGACAACCACGAGCTTATCGAAAAATCCGTCGCGGCGCTCAATGCCAATCTTCGCGTCACAAGATCGCGGTACACGCTGACCAAGGGCGTCCAGACAGGAACGGCGTTCGATGTTGAGCGCACTCAGACGCGAGAGCTTAAAGGCTCGGCGGGAAGCTCCGTACGGTACGACCTCATCGGAAAGATTGCGGAACAGGCGACGCTCACGCGCAAATCTGCCGCCGAAATTCTCAAAGGATTGACGCCTGACAAGCGCGAAATGTTCAGGCTGAACCCGGAGGAATTCATTCAGCGCGCGGTTGAGGAAATCAACAGGCAGAAAGCGGCCGTCGTGGTGGAGCATATCTCTTATCAGCCGAGCGCGGAAGAACCTTACACGCAGGATATTTTCAACATGAGCAGATCGTCGCGGGAATACGCGAAAGCGTTTCGGGCGAAAAAGGCGGTTCAGGACTATGTGTTAACTGACGGGACGGCAATAGACAGCATAGAACGTAAATTTTCCGAAGACATGGACGCGGCCGATGAAGTAATTGTCTACGCGAAACTGCCGCGAGGCCCGAAGGGATTCTATATCCCAACGCCCGTCGGCAACTACTCGCCGGATTGGGCGATAGCGTTCCGGCGAGGTTCGGTGAAGCATATCTTCTTCATTGCCGAAACGAAAGGCACAATGGACAGCCTGAATCTGCGTCCGATAGAACAGGCGAAAATCTCCTGCGCGAAAAAACTGTTCAACGAAATCTCCACAACAGAGGTAAAATACCACGATGTAGACAGCTATCAGAGCTTGCTGGACGTAATGCGAACGCTGTAATAATACGAGGATTCTCTCGTCTCGTTGAGAAAAGCAATACCCAAAAATTCAGCGTGCGGCATAAAAAAGATTTGCCGCGATACAAACCCGGCGATCCGTTTGTGAACAGACCGCCGGGGTTGCGTAAGCGTTAAATTTTTTCGTCACACTTCGATGACTATCTTGGTTACTTCGTCCTTGTTGTTCAGGTTCAGTTCCAGCGCTTCGCCCAGTTTTTCCAGCGGGAAACGATGCGAAACTATGTTGCGGATAGGGATCGTTCCGCTCGCTATGGCCGATATGGCGGCCGGGTGATTGTTGCGGTAGCGGAAATTCGTGGTCACGGAGCCCTCCACGAATATCAGGCCGTTCAAGTCGACCTGCTGTTTCGGCGCGCCGAAGAGGCCGACCAGCGTCAGCATGCCGCCCTTGTTGAGAAGCGGGATCGCCTGATCTATGGCTTTCTGGGAGCCGGTACACTCGTAGACGGCGTCCACGCCGCCGCAAATGTCTTTGATCGCCTTGACCGTGTCGACTTCTTTGTCGTTAAACACCTCGGTAACGCCGATCGCCCTCGCTTTCGCGATGCGGCCCGGATGACGGTCGGTCACGTATATCTCGGAAATACCCTGCGCTTTCAGCACAAGCGCCGTGCATAGCCCAATACAGCCTCCGCCGATTACCGCGGCGCTCTGTCCGAATTTTATGCCCGACTGCTCCACCGAGTGGACGCCGACGGCAAGAGGTTCGGCGAGGCACGCGTCGGCGGTGTCGACGCTGTCGGGCAGTTTGTACACGAGACGCGACGGCCACGCGACATACTCGCAGAACGCGCCGGGCGCTCCGGCGTCGCCCGGCACCGACATGAAGCGCATTTCGTTGCACAGGTTGTACAGGCCCTTCTGGCAGGTGGGACACTTGAAACAGGGTTTGCCCGGTTCGATTACGACTTTGTCGCCGGGTTTGACATGTTTGACGTTCCTGCCGACTTCGGCCACCACGCCGGCCGGTTCGTGCCCGAGGGTGTGCGGATACGACAAAACCCAGCCCCCGATGGCTCCGTCCTTGAAGAATTCGAGGTCGGCCCCGCAGATGCCGACGTGTTTGACGTTGACCAAAACTTCCTCGTCGCCGTATGAGGGAACGTCCCTCTCCCCTATTTCCATTTTGTGCGGCCCCATCATGAGGGCGGATTTCATCTTTGCCATCCGAGTCACGCCTCGATCGGGCAGACGCCCGCGGGTTCGTCGTAGGCCAGTTCGAATATGAAACCGTTGACCTCAATGAACGCTATCGTCCGTCCTGGCATCGGCGAGAAAGGAGGAACGACGACTTTTTCGCCTTCGAGAGCTTTTTCCAGATCGTCCACCTGATACGATACGTGCGGGTTCGCGAGCAAAATCGGGAAAAACGTGCATCCGGGGGCCGGGCGGAGGTATTCTATCTTGTACTCCGTCTTGTCCGGATCGGTGGCGTAAAGCTGCAGCGCCTCGAAATATATTTCATCGGGCTGCACGTTGTCGGTCGCTATGGGAACGCCCACATGGTTGAATTTGTAATTTGCCGTCTTCAAACTCATCAAATATTCCCTCCCCTTGATATTGTGAGTGACTGCGGAACAAACGGCTCGCGCTCACCTCCCCCGCCGTCAGGCCATGCGCCTTATGGCCCTGTTTTTCTGCAAGGCGTCGAGCAGAACCGCGCCAAGCACTATGAGATAACGGATCAAATCCTGCCAGAAAGGCGGGGCCGCGAAAAGGGTCAGCGCGTTCTGCACCAGCGCCATCAGGGCGAGCCCCAGTATCGCGCCCAGCACCGAACCTCTGCCGCCGTTCATGCTGACGCCGCCGATGACGGCCGACGCTATGGCCGTCATTTCGAGCCCCGTCCCCGCGCTCACCGGAACGCCCGAGAATTTATTGACGTAGACTATCCCCTCTATTCCGGCGAAAAGGGAGCAGGCGATACAGGTAGCCAGCTTCACGCGGTCGACGTTGATGCCCGAAAACGCCGCCGCCTTTTCGTTGCTTCCCGTGTAGAACACGAGTCGCATCAACGACGACTTGCGAACGAAAATTTCGCTGACCACGGCAAGCGACAGAAATATTATGACCGTCATAGGTATGATGCCGCCCACCTGTCCCTGTCCGATGAAGCGGAACGACGGAAGGTCCTTCAGCGCGCCGACCAGTGAAATCGGCGTGCCCGTCGTCAGCGCGTACACGATACCCCTCGCGATGCCGAGAAAACAGAGAGTGACTATGAAGTGCGACAGATGAATTTTGGTTATCAGCAGGCCCATCGCCAGCCCCACGGCCGTGCACCCGAGAAGCGCCAGCACCGCCGACAGCCACGGGTTCACGCTCGCGCGGATCAGCAGCGCGCATATCGTCATCGACAGGCACATGACCGAACCGACCGACAGATCGATGCCGCCTGAGATGAGTATCACGGTCATCCCTATGACGGCGATGCCGTCGAGCGAGAACGAGCCTATCACGACGCGAAGATTCGCCCAGGTGGCGAAGTATTCGTTGGTCAGGCTGAGGCCGATTATTATGACGAGCAGAATGAGCATGAGGTTGAGTTCCCTCATCTCGAGAACCTTCCATTTCTTCTTCTGTTTTACCTCGCCGGCCTTCGCCGCGCCGGTTTCAGTGAGTTTGACCGTATCCATGGTTTTTGAAAGTTCCTCCTTGTCAGGCGCTCGCGCGCGCGTTCGTATCGTCGAGTTTGAACGCGCCGGACGCGAAATACATAATCCTGTTTGAATTGACGTCGCCGCCCTCGGCCTCGCCGACCAGACTGCCCTCGTGCATTACGGCGACCCGGTCGCACATCCCGGTTATCTCGTTGAGTTCCGAAGAAATTATTATCACTCCGATATCCTCCGCCGCCAGCTTCCGAAGGAGCTGATGTATCTCGGCCTTAGCCGCGACGTCGATTCCCCTCGTCGGTTCGTCGAGAATGACGACGCGCGGTTTTTTGGCGAGCAGCTTTGCTATGAGAAGTTTCTGCTGGTTTCCTCCCGACAAGTCCACCGCGTCCTGATCGATGCCCGACGCGCGTACCGAAAGTTCTTTTATCATCCTCAGGGCGAGTTCGCGCTCCCAGTTGGAGTTGATGACGCCGTTCGAGGTTATCAGGTCGAGGTGTATCGAGGGGATGTTGTTGGCTATGTTCATCCCCAGGAATAATCCCGACTGTTTCCTGTCCTCGGTCATGTAAAGCAGGCCGTTCGAGAAAATCGCCTGGGGAAGTTTGCCGGTGATGTCTTTTCCGTCGAACGTCACTTTGCCGCGTTTGAGACGCCGCAAGCCGACGATGCCCTGCATGACCTCGCTTCTGCCCGAACCGACCAGCCCCGAAAAACCCAGAATCTCCCCTTTATAAAGTTTAAAACTGACGTCCGTGAAGCGCTTGTTGGCGTCAGTCAGATTTTCAGCGGACATCAGCGAGTTGTCCCCGCTGTATTCGATCTTTCCCGATTTCGGAGGATATATGGTCGTGACCTCGCGGCCCGCCATGTCGTTGACTAATTGATGGAGCCTCGCCTCCGCGACGGGATACCGCGATATCATGCGGCCGTCACGCAGCACCGACACGCGGTCGCAGTGTTCGAATATCTCCGACATCCTGTGGCTGATGTATATTACGCCAATGCCCTGGAGCGTGAGCTGGCGCATTATGCGGTAGAGCGCGTTCGTCTCGGTCTCGGTTAGAGAAGCCGTCGGCTCGTCGAGTATGAGTATCCCGCAGTTGGCCGAAAGCGCCTTCGCTATCTCCACCACTTGCTGAGACGAAATGGAGAGGTTCGTCACGTAGGCGTCGGGGTCGATATTCGCGCTGTCGAGCCTCCGCAATATCTCCCGCGCTTCCTCCGACTGGCGTTTGTAGTCCATGACCGGTTTGGCGAAAGCCTGCATCGCCGTCCTGGACATGAATATGTTCTGAGCCACGGTGACGTCCGCGCAGAGGGCTATCTCCTGATGGACGAAGCCTATTCCTTTTTTCTGCGCGTCGAAGGGATTGTTTATCCGTACGGGTTCGCCGCCGATGATTATCTCCCCCGAGTCGGGCTGAAGAAGGCCGGCGACGACGTTCATCAAAGTCGATTTGCCAGCGCCGTTCTCGCCTATTATCGCGTGAACCTCGCCCTTTTTCAGTTCAAAATTGACGCCGAATAAGACCTGGTTGCTGCCGAAAGATTTGGAAATGCCTTTCAATTCCAGAAGATTGTCGCTCATTTTCTCACCCGTTTTCAACATACGTACAAAATCACAACCAAAAGCGCGTCAATAATATCATTGACCGCAACGCAAACCCTTGGGCTCCGCCCGAGCCCGCCAGGGAGCAAGCTCCCTGGACTCTCTTCAAACTTTTTTCTTTCACCCGACGGGTGAAAGAAAAATGTTATAAAAGGGGGTCACGGGGCGAGCCCCTTGCGGAGGTTGGGGCGGAGCCCCAAGGGTTTGACCATGCGGTCTAAGGTTAATTCGTCTTGCTGGGATCGCCGGGCGAAAGCATGTCCTGGACGTCCTTGTAGCCGAGCGATTGCGCGTACTTGTCGACGTAGAAATAATCGGCGTTTTCTTTGGTGACGAGCGTCAGTCCGTTATCTACGTAAGGAATGTAAATGGGATTCTGCCCCATTTCCCTCTTGCCGTTCATCGGATGCACGAGTTCGGGATGCGCCGCCATGAAGGTCATCAGCATTCCGAAGTAGCCCTGCATACCCTGATCGGGGTTGATGGCGCCGTACACGTCGCCGGTCTTGAGCATGTCGAGAATCTGCTCGTTGACGTCGCAGCAGATTACCTTGATCTTCGCCGTACCGTCGCCAAGCTCTACCGCCGCGCGGGACGCGCCCATCGCCGAGCTGGCTTCGGGCATGAATATCGCGCCGAGGTCGGGGTGCTTCTGGGCGACCGTGAGAACCGCGGTGTAAGCCCTGTCCGGGTTCTGGTTAGTCGGCTCGTCGGCGACGACCTCGATATCGGGGAATTCTTCATTGATGGTCTTGATGAAGGTGTCTATTCTTATGTCATGATTGGACTGCCCCGGATTGCGGAGCGTCATGACCTTGCCCTTGCCGCCGAGTTCGTTTCCCAGCGCGCGCGCCGCGTACTGGCCTTCCCTGACGTTGTCGGAAGTGATGTAGCCGTGGCGGTTCGATTCGGGAGAGTCCGAGGCATACGTGACAACCGCCACGCCCTGAGCCACGGCCCTGTCGATGGGTTCCTTGAACGCCTCGGCGGTTATCGGGGAAAGAAGGATTCCCTTGGGTTTCTTCGCCAGAATCTGGTCGAACACCTCTACTTCCTTGTTCGCGTCGTACTCTGTGGTGCCTTGGTAGAACGTCTTGACGCCGAGCTGATTGCCGGCTTCTTTAAACGCGGCGTACACGGGGAACCAATACTCCACTCCCGAGACGAACTGAATCATGTAATACTCTTCGCTTGGATCGCCCTTCAGCCCGTTTATCTCCGCGGAAGCCGCGACCGCCCCCAAAATACACGCCGCCGCCAGTATGAACGCTATCAGTTTCCGACTCATAAAATTACCCCCTGACTATCGTTTTGATTTACAAGAACTCCATTGCCGACGAAACTCCTCAGCCAATCGCGTCATACATCACCACCTTTTTTCGCGTAACGGCCGCCAGCCTGAAAAACTAACGGAATATATCGGCTGCCGTTCAATATGACTGAGGTAATCTGAAAACAAGAAACGGAACTTAAAACGCCTTGATTGTCGTAACATTTGAGTCAATCACATTGTAGAAAAACAATCGCCCTTTGTCAAACCGAATGAGGATCAAGTGCCGCAGAAAATATTACGGCGTCCGCGTGCGGGAGCGCGTATCATACATTATTACCCTGTTTTATTATAATTTTTTACCCATATCTATATTGAATAATTGCCCGTATCCGGCTATATTACGGATAACGGTTTCATTTGCGGGGAGAAGACGTATGCTCAAAGAATATGCCAGATGGCAGAAAAACGCTGTTATACACGCGCTGAAGTTCCGGCGCGTCGTGATCGTTTCAGGTCCGCGTCAAAGCGGTAAAACGACGCTTGTGGGGCAACTGAAGATGCCGGACGATCATGTCAGAACTCTGGATCAGACCTCTATGCTGAGAGTTGCTTTGGAAGACCCTCACGGCTTCGTCAAACATGCGGGAGGCACGCTGGCTATCGACGAAATACAAAAAGCTCCTGAGCTGTTATCGGCTATAAAAATGGTTGTCGATGCCAACAAAGCTCCCGGACAATTTTTGCTCACGGGATCGGCGAATTTATATAATTTACCGGAAGTCACGGAAAGCCTCGCCGGGCGTGTAGCCAACATACGCCTGCGCCCGCTGGCCGTCGGTGAAATATTGGAACGTGAACCTTCTTTTTTAGAAGCGGCTTTCGCGAAAGAATGGCCGGCAAAAATCAAATATTATGATAAAGAAGCCGTCATAGGAATAGCTTTCCGGGGAGGCTACCCGGAGGCGCTTCACCTGCCGATAAGAGAACGCAAAGCATGGCACAGAGACTATGTCCGCACTTTACTGGACCGAGACCTTAAAGACATAGCCAACATAAGACGCAGGTCCGACATGCGGAACCTGTTGGAGATTATGGCGGCATGGTCCGGAAAATTTATGGATATCGCCGGCATCTGCGGGAAGGTATCGATTGCCAAACCCACGCTGGAAACGTACGTCAATTTATTGGAGGCGCTTTATCTGTTTGAGCGGGTTCCGCCGTGGATTCGCACCGATTATGACCGCGTAGGCCACCACTCCAAAATATACGCCACAGATACGGGATTGATGTCCTCCATTCTGAACTGGCGTTTGAACGACGTTCTTTTTGATTCCGACAAATCGGGCAAGATTGTCGAAACCCTGGTTTTCAATGAATTGTCCGCTCAAATTGGTTCGAGATATGAGTACTCGTT
>JAISDQ010000168.1 GCA_031264605.1 Synergistaceae bacterium
TTCGACATGGACACAGGCTCCCCGTTGCGGAGAAGGCTCACAAACTGGATGAGAAGAAACTCTATGCTCTCGTCCTGTTTTCCAAGAGCCTTGTTCACCGAACGAATCCTCGGAACGTATCCGTGATGGTCGGCTCCCCATATGTAAATGAGGAGATCGAACTTCCTCTCGTATTTGTTCAGCAGGTACGCCGTGTCCGACGTAAAGTAGGTTGGGACGCCGTTGTTTCTTATCATTACGCGGTCTTTGTCGTCGCCGAAAGCCGTCGCCTTGAACCATACCGCGCCGTCGCCGTCGTAGGCGTATCCGTTCTTTTTGAGCAGTTCGATCGTCCGTTCCACGAGATCGTCGTTGTAGAGCGATTTTTCGGAGAACCAGACGTCGAAATTTATTCCGAAATCGGACAAATCGCGCTTTATCATCCCCAGGACCAATTCGCAGGTCTTGTCCCGAAACAGCGGAAGCGTCTCGTCCAGCGGGCGCGAGAGCAGGGAGTCCCCGTACTCGCGCGATATGGCGCGCGCGATGTCGTCGATGTAATCCCCGGGATAGCCGTCCTCGGGAAAGGGAGCTTCGTCCGCGCGGTTCCACGCGGCAAAGTACCGCGACTGCGTCGAACGCCCCAGATTTTCCATCTGAAGGCCGGCGTCGTTGACGTAGTACTCCCGCTCCACCTCCCATCCGGAGAAAGTCAGTATCGAAGCCATAACATCCCCCACGACCCCGCCCCGCCCATGTCCAAGGTGGATCGGCCCCGTGGGGTTGGCGCTGACGAATTCCACCTGCACGCGGCGCCCCCGTCCGAGATCGTTGGAGCCATACATTCCGCCCTGTTTCACGGCGGTTTTTACGGTCTCGCCGACCCAATCCCGGGTGAGGGTGAAATTGAGAAACCCGGGCGCGATCGCTTCGATTTCTTCTATCAGGCCGGCCTTCTCTATGGAGGCGGCCAGTCTGCCGGCCAATTCCATGGGCGCCAGCCCGAACAGTTTCGCGAACTTCATGGCCGCGTTCGTCGCCCACTCGCCTCTCGAAGCGATTTTCGGCCGCTCCATGAATACGTCGAAATCCGGAGGAAGCGAAACCCCGGATTTCATGGCCTCGCTTTTCAGGGCGGCGCTCACCGCCGAGGCAATTTTTTCCTTATCGGTGCTCATCACAAACCTACCTCCGCATTTATTTTCTGAGCGGTATCGCGGTGTCGGGCCAGGCCGCGACCGACGCCAATTGTTCCGCTATTCTGGCGGACTGATACTCGTCGCAATTGAAAGACCTGACCGTCCAGCGGCACGAACTTTCCACCCGCCTTTTTCTGGCCCAGTGCACCGCCGATTGCTCGACCTCCGCGCCCGAGTCTCCCCTGTAACTTTTCCCGGGAAGCGACAGCGCCTTATATCCTTTCGGCGTAGTAATCACTGAGTTTATTTCGAATATGAAAGGAAATCTGAAAGAATACCCGGAGCCGTCCCTCGGAATCTCGCCGAAGCAAACGGGCAGACCGCCCATGAGTTTTAAAAGCAGGCTATCCTGGGCCACTATGCCGGGCGCGGCGAGGACGTCGTACGTAACCCTGCGGCCGCCTGTAAGGTTTTTCGACGACTTTTCCTCGAAAGTTACCCCCGGAACGCTGAAATTCATTCCCGACATCTCGGCTGCGAGAGGAAAAACGTCCGTCCACGCGCCGGTGAAAGTTATATCGACCGTCCCAGAGGCGATCCCCTTTTCGTCCACTGAGACTTTCCAATTCTGGCTCAAAACATGGTCGGCGGCGCTGCCCCTGGGCAGAGTAATCCGCTCCGCCCCGTTGTTTCCCGCTTTGTAAAGTATCTCTCCGTAGAGGGAAGAATGCAGTTTTTCAGGACTTCCGGTCTGACCGGATTTGAAATAGAAATCAGCGCCGTCTTTGCCGCGCGCCCTAAGTACCGGCTCGCTCCATATCGCCCGCGAGGCCGGCCCGTCCGTGCCGGAAGGAATCTTTTGCATCCAGTACACGTCGGTCTCGAAACCGAGCGACAGCAGCCACCGCGCCGCTATCAGCACCTGTTCCCATCCCGTCCACGGGCCGTCGGGGCCTATGACGTCCGGCTTTCTCACCCTGTCGGTTCCCACCTCCGGCGGGATCGATCTGGCCGACATGTATCCGGCTATATTCTGCAGCGTCCTTTTCAGGTCCGACTTGGCGGACGCGACCGACGGCGGTATTTTAGGGGCGTACGGCGGGTTTTCGAGTTCGCGCAATTTCTTGAGGTTCGCGAACTGTCCGTGATCCAAACTGAACGCGAGAGTCGGCTTTCCCGAATCTATCAATCCCGTCCGGCCCTGTTCCCATGACGGTTCGTTGAGGACGGTCCACGTATAGCGCTCGATTCCGCCGCTGAGTACGCGTTCAGGTTCCCTGACGCCCACGCCCTCCCAGTAAACCGGCGCGCCTCCGGGCGCCTCTACTTCCACCGTCCTCTCCCACACCGGGAACCTTTCGGCGAGCGAAACCACCCCGTCGAGACGATAGTCGCCCGGAATACTCTCGGAAAGCGCGATTACCGCGACGCACCCGGCAAATTCCTCCGGAAACGATATCTCGACGCCCCTTATCCCGTACAAATCGTATTCTTGCCGGGCGAGTTCGCCGACGAAGCCGCCGCCGTCAGGGTCGTAACACGCCGAAAAAGTCACGTCGAACGACGCTCCTTCTTCCTCCGGGTAAGGAAATCTGATGGGTTTCATCGCTTCGCCGCCGGCGCCTTCTTTCAGAAACAGAATATAAATACTGTCGTGAAGCGCGCCTCCGTCATCCGAGAGGGAGTATCTGTCGGACAATTTCCAGGATATCGCCTCGGCGCCGGAAGGATAAGCCGCGAAATTGGGCGCGCCGCCGGAGAGCCTCGCCACCTCTTTTTCGAAGTCCCACTTTTCGAAAGCTCCCGCCTCGGACGCCAATGAGACCAATACCGACAACATCGAAAGAAATAATGCCGTGACAAATGTTTTTCTCATGAATACCTCCGCAAATTTGACGATATTTACCCGCTTTCACGCGGAGCCCGCGAGGCCCCGCAGCAGAATTTGTACTTTTTGCCGCTGCCGCACGGACAGGGTGCGTTGCGCCCCACTTTTTGACCGTGACGGAGAGGCTGCGGACGGGCGTCGCCCGCCGCCATTCCTTCCGTTTGCGGCGGAAGGAGCGAGGATCGCCCTTCTACGGTCACCCTGCTGCGCGAAGCGCTTTTTTCGCGGCTGACGACCCGCACTCTAAGGGCGAATTCGGTCACTTTTTCGCGCACGGTCTGCAGCATCTGTTCGAACATACTGTACGATTCCCTCTGGTACTCGATGAGGGGATCCTTTTGCCCGATCGCCCGAAGTCCGATGCCGCGTCTCAGTTCGTCGAGTCCGAGCAAGTGTTCCCTCCATGCAGTGTCCAAAACCTGAAGCATTACGAACCTGAAAATCCGGGAAACGTTCTCCTCGCCCAATTCCGTGACTTTATCGCCGAACTTCGTCCTCAATTCGTCCTTCATTTTCTCTTCCGCTCCGGGGAGCGCGGACGGATCGTCAACGCCGTCGAGATATTTCTCGAAACCGGGCCAGAACAGGGCTTTGAGGCGCGTTCCCACTCCCTTGAAGTCAGGCTCTTCCGCGTTGTCGAAGAGGTGTTCCAAAACGGACGAGAGGGTGTCCTCGATAATCCCCCAGGTTCTTTCCTTTATATCGTCTCCCGCGAGGATTCCGTCCCTTTCGCCGTAAATCGTCTCTCTGTGCTGATTCATCACGTCGTCGAACGACAGGAGCTGCTTTCTCATGTCGAAGTACATCGACTCTATTTTTTTCTGAGCGCCCTCTATCTGCCTGGTGAGGAGGGAGTGCTCTATGGCCATACCCTCTTCCATATGGGCTTTCGTCAGGATGCTCTGTATCATGTTCTGCGCCTTTTCCCCCGCGAAAAGCCTGACGAGGTCGTCCTCCAGCGCGATATAAAACCTGCTCTCCCCGGGATCGCCCTGCCGCCCCGAGCGGCCGCGGAGCTGATTGTCGATGCGCCTCGACTCGTGCCGCTCCACGCCGATTATGCGAAGACCGCCGCGCGCCACGACCTCGGCGTGTTCCGCGCCGCACTTCATCCTGAACACGTCGAGTATCTTCCCGAACGTCTCCGGTTCCGGCGCTGTGTCGTATTTCGCGGTCTCCTCGCGCGCCAGGTACTCGGCGTTGCCACCCAATACTATATCGGTGCCGCGCCCCGCCATATTGGTCGCCACAGTGACGGCTCCCAGACGTCCGGCTTGAGCGACTATAATAGCCTCCCTCTCGTGCGCCTTCGCGTTCAGCACGTCATGCGGTATCCTGCGCGCCTTGAGAAGCCTGCTCATGCGTTCGGAGTCCTCAATCGACGGAGTCCCCACCAAAACGGGCTGCCCCGTTTTGTGACTCTCCTCGACCTCGTCCGCGACGGCCGAGAATTTTTCCATTTTAGTTCGGTATATCACGTCGTTGTGGTCGACCCTGATCATTTTTTCGTGGGTGGGGATTTCCGCCACTTCTAGCCCGTATATCTCCTTGAATTCCTCGGCCTCGGTCGAAGCCGTGCCGGTCATGCCGGCGAGCTTTCGGTACATCCTGAAATAGTTCTGGAGGGTTATGGTGGCCAGCGTCTGGTTTTCCCGCCCGATCCTGACGCGCTCCTTGGCCTCGATGGCCTGATGCAGGCCCTCCGAATAGCGCCTGCCGATCATGAGGCGTCCCGTGAATTCGTCGACTATTATTATCTCGCCGTCCTTGACGACGTAGTGTATATCCCTCTGAAAGAGGTTGTACGCCTTGAGGCTCTGCGTTATTTTATGCGCGAGTTCGGTGTTGGCGTAATCCGTGAATAGTTCGGGAAGATTCAGTATGCGCTCGCAGTGCGCTATGCCGTCCTCGGTGAGCGCGACATTCCTCTCTTTTTCGTCAACTTCGTAATCCGTTCCTTTTTTCAGGGAGCGGGCCACTGAGTCCGCGTGTTTATAAGGCTCTATGCTGTCCTCGGACGGGCCGGAGATGATGAGCGGGGTGCGCGCCTCGTCTATGAGGATGGAGTCCACCTCGTCGACGATGCAGAAATGGTGTCCGCGCTGGACCTTCTCTTCCGCCGAGAGGGCCATGTTGTCGCGCAGATAATCGAAACCGAATTCGCTGTTGGTGCCGTAAGTGATATCCGCCCTGTAAGCGTCTATCCTCTCCGGGTGAGGCATAAAGGGATATATGACGCCGACGCTGAGCCCCATTCCCGCGTAGATAGGCCCCATCCAGGCGGCGTCGCGCTTCGCGAGGTAATCGTTCACGGTGATTATGTGCGCGCCCTTGCCCTCTATCGCGTTCAGCACTACCGCCAGAGTGGCCGCGAGCGTTTTGCCCTCGCCCGTCTTCATCTCGGCGATTTTTCGCTCGTTGAGGGCCATCCCGGCCATGAGCTGTTCGTCGAAATGCCTCAGCCCGAGACGCCTGACCGACACTTCGCGGACTCGGGCGAATACCTCGGGCATGATATCGTCCAAGGCCTCCCCTTTTTCGAGGCGTTCCCTGAAAAGCGCCGCGGAGTTCGCCAATTCCCCGTCGGAAATTTGCTTCGTATTCTCTTCGAGCCTTCCGATTTCGAACGCCGCGTCACTGTAACGCGCCATCAATCTATCGTTCGGGTCGAGACCCAACGCTTTCAATATACCTTTTAACATATTTCAATATACTCCTTCAAAGAACCGCGCGTAAAACATGGGCGGCACGGTATCAATTTTACCACACCTCCCGTGAATATACGTATAGGGTAATCCCAAATCCCAGTGCGACAGAATTTGAGGGAAAAAAATAAGGGAGGAATAATTGCGATTTACTACTTGACAAACGACCACATGAGAATCGCAGGTTGATGAATCTGAATCACGATAGGTCCCGTCTATTGCTAAGTTTATGCGATTTTAGCTTTTCACCCAAAGTCTGAAAGTTCTATCGAGCAAGAAATATTACTATTACTAATTTCAGCATCATTACAAAGTGCTCAACCTGCGGATTTGGGTGACTCCATGCCGCTTGTAACAGGAATTCAGGTTTTATCGCTTAGCCATAAAAAGTTCCATCTTATACTCCAAATTTCTTTGGAGCGCGTCACGAGCTGGCAAAAAAAGGCTACCTACACTATAACGGAAATCAGGTATTTTTTGTTGCGTTGCTATTGTCTGTGCCGTAACTGACAAAAGATCGGTGCCAATGTTTATCTTCGCTATCCCGTTATGTATCGCGTCGATTATCTTGTCCTCTGGCGTTCCTGATCCACCATGCAATACCAGCGGAATCGAAACTCTCTTTGCGATTTCGCAAAGACGTCCAATGTTTATTTTAGGCTCGAAAGTATACTTACCATGCATAGTTCCAATTGACACAGCAAGCGCGTCGATCCCTGTTGTTTTCACGAAAATGTCGGCCTCTTCTGGGTCAGTTTGAAAAGCTTCATCATTCGTAACTTCCTCGTCTCCTTCATTACCGGGGAGTCTGCCGAGTTCACCTTCCACGCTCACGTTATATTTGTGCGCATATTCAACAACCCGTTTTGTCTCCGCGACATTCTCTTCGAACGAACGCCACGACGCATCGACCATCACCGAAGAAAAACCTGATTCTATCGATTCGCTTATTGAATCGAACGAGCGAAAATGATCGGCATGAAGTATTACAGGTATATCGTAATCTTTAGCCACGCAATCGACCATCTCCCGCACCATTCTAAAACCACCCATATACTTTCTAGCCTCGAAATCTCCCACTACCATCAAAGCGGGACGTCCCATTTTTTGCGCCGAATCTACAACAGAGAAAATTGAATCGAAACTCCAGACCATGAATGCACCAAGCGCTGAACAATTTTTTCTTTCCAGCGGCAAAACTTCGTTGAGTGTTACCAAAGTCACTGAAAATCCCCCTAACGTATTACTTCGATTCTTTAAGTTTGTCAATAAAAACCCTCCGACTTGAAATGGAGGGTTCAACAAATCCTTATGTTACAACTGAGATATTGAGCGGTTAATTGGATATTATGTCGTACTTCTCGGAAATCCTGGCGGGATACAGGAATTTTTGAGCTTCTTCGGTCTTGATATTTTCCGGCGTAATCCACATATACCGCACCGGAACGATTTCCGGTTTATCAAGACGAGCGACCTTTCCTACAGCAATATCGTGAGCGCGTTTAATGGCGTCCTGGACTTCGTGATAAGGATCTTGCTGGACAAAGCCAGTGAACCAACTTTGTTCCGTCAACGCAGTCCCGTCATCATCCGTATCGAATGTCGGTAGCAGAATGGACTGCTTTTCTTTGCCCGCTTCCTGCATGACTACTGCCGTAGAGTTTAACAGTAGGCTGAAAGCTCCGAATATACAATTTATATCTGGATGCGACGTCAGCAAGTCTTGGGCGTACCCATAGGCCCTTGTCTGATCGTAGTTACTGTAAAAAGTACCTCCCTCGATGTGCTTTATATCGGGATATTTTTCTTTCAAAGCATCCTTGAAACCGTTGACGCGGGCTTCTTCCGCTAAGGATTGCGGCGTACCAGATAGCGTCGCATAAGTTCCCTTGCCTCTCATCATTTCGCCTACATGCGTGCCTATCCAATAAGCTGCGGCGTAATTATCCGTACCGTAGAAGGCGTCGTATTTTTCAGTAGAAGCCCTGTCGTCGAAAACAACCACTGGTATCCCCTGGTCGTACGCTTTCTCAATATAGGGTGCCAATGCGTCCGTATCGATAGGAGATACTACTATAGCCATAGGGTTGTTTTGAAGCGCTATTTCCATAAGCCCTAATTGGGCCTGCGCGTCGCCGTCAACCGCCGGGGAATAGACCGCAACCTGAGCCCCACCAATCGCGTCACTGCCAGATATATCCAAAATCCCCTGCCTTATCAGCGTCCAAAAACCTGTTCCCGCCATCAGCGATTTTGAAACTACGTGAATTTTTCCGTCGCTTTTCGAAGTATCACGTACAGGAGGAAACGCGAAACCTGCCGATGTCGTAGCTAAGCTCAGCCCGATCAACAAAACTGTAGCTATTACCCTCAAAAACTTTTTCATGCTTTTTTACCTCCTAATTATTCGTCGAAATATAAACATCAATGACCTAATAATTCGTACGACACAACACACACTAAAGTAAGGAGTACAAACGGCGTTTTTTCATCTCATTAATCTATTCCCCCAATCTCTTTTCAATCGTCGGGTTTTTGGTTCATTGAGCGCGTAGTTCTGACTTTATCTATATAAACAGCCAATATGATTACGGCTCCGACAATTACCTGCTGCCAGAAAGAATCTACCCCATTCAAGTTCAAACCGTTACGGAGGGTACCCATAAGAAGGGCACCCGAAAAAGCCCCGAAAATGGTGCCGGCACCACCGGAAATACTCACCCCCCCCATAACAGACGCTGAAATTCCTTCCAATTCGTAACTGGATCCCGCGTTGACTTGCGCCGTCGACATCCTCGCGGTAAGTAGAAATCCCGCTAGAGAACAGATCAAGCCGCATATTATATACGCGCGGAAAGAAACCCAATCAGTGTTTATGCCCGAGAGTCTCGCCGCTTCGGGATTGCTCCCCACCGCGAACAGCTCTCGTGCATATCGGGTCTTCTTCAAAATAAGCTGCGTTATCAACGCGACGATAAGAACTATCATCACTGGAAACGGCACTATACCAAAAACCCGGCCGGTACCGATGAAAAAAAACAATTCCTTACCGATAAATTCCCCGGCAGTACGGAGGCTTGCGGGTTTTCCCGAGTTGATTATGAAAATGAGCCCACGGAATATATACATTGTACCTAGCGTGATAATGAATGGAACCAATTTGAGCTTCGTGACTAGGAGCCCGTTTACGAGACCGCAAAAAAAACCGGTCGCCAGACATGCCATAAATCCCCACCACATATTGGAGGTATGAATTATCACGAGCGCTCCTATCATGCCCGAAAGCCCGATTATCGCACCGGAGGAAAGGTCTATGCCGCCTGCGATAAGAACGAACGATATACCGAATGCTATTAGCGAGTAAACGGCCACTTGTAGGAATATCGTGAGCAAGTTGTTTGATGTCAGAAAAACATTTGACATCAACGAAAAAATTATTACCATAATAAATAAAGCTAGGAGAATTCCAGCTTTATCTAGAATGACAAACATTCTTTTTTTCCAGTTCTTATTTGACAGATCCGACATTTTCATACCTCCCCACTCAAAAGCCCAGCGGCGTACCGCAATATTTTTTCTTGTGTCGCGTCTTTTGCATTTATCTCTCCAGTTATGGTACCGTTATGCATCACGATGATCCGGTCGCTCATGCCGAGTATTTCGGGCAACTCTGAAGAAATCATAATTATACCGACACCATCTTTGCTCAGCTCGTTTATCAACTGATATATTTCATATTTTGCTCCTACATCAATACCTCGGGTGGGTTCGTCGAATATGATCACTTTTACGTCGTTTGAAAGTGCTTTGGCTATCACGACTTTCTGTTGATTTCCTCCGGAAAGGTATTGCACAACCTGCCTAATACTGGGCGTTTTTATCGCCAATCTGTTCATGTAATATTCCGCATTTTTCACGCACTTCTTTTCGTCCATCATATGAAACGACATCAATTTTTTTAAACATGAAAGATTTATATTGCTCTCCACAGTCATCAGAAGCGCAAGACCATCGATTTTTCTGTTTTCCGATAGATAAACTATTCCGTTTTCTATAGCGGCATGCGGCGTATCGATTTTTACCTCTCTGCCATTGAGAACGACTTTTTTGTTTTCCGTTTTGTCCGCCGCGAATATCGCACGTCCGAGTTCGCTTCTTCCTGCTCCGACCAATCCTGCAACGCCTAATATCTCACCGGCTTTTACAGATAATCGTTTTACGTCGATTTTCGCAGTTTTGATGTTGGACGCTTCTAAAATAACTTCTCCTATATTTCTTTTAACTTTAGGGAACTGGGAATTCAAATCACGCCCGACCATCATGGAAACGATTTTCTCCATCGTCGTATCTTTGACGTTATTCGTATCGCCGATTTGCCTGCCGTCGCGTAATATGGTTATAGAATCGCATACTTCGGGAATTTCGGCGAGACGGTGCGAAATGTAAATCACTCCCAATCCAGAACCCTTCAATTTACGTATGCCGTTAAAAAGTGTAGCTGTCTCTTTTTGCGTCAAAGCGCTCGTAGGTTCGTCCAGGATCAATATCCTCGCGTCGAACGACATAGCTCTCGCTATTTCTATGATTTGCATCTCGGAAACGCTAAGAGTATTGATTTTAGATTTCGGATTGATATCTGAATCAAGGCCTTCAAGTATCTGTTTCGCTCTTTTATACAATTCATGATCGTTTACTAGACCGTATTTTGTTTCATACCGCGCCAGAAAAATATTATCCATTACAGTCAAATGTGGGCATACGTTCAGTTCTTGGAAAACGATACTAACGCCTTGTTCCTGCGCCGATCTGGGATTCAACGGCTTGAACGGTGCCCCCTCAATGTACATATTTCCCATATCCGGTTGATAAACACCGCACAAGATTTTCATCAGCGTCGATTTACCTGCGCCGTTTTCTCCAACGAGCGCATGAACTTCTCCTCTGTGAGTCGCAAAATTCACGTCAGACAATGCCGTTACACCCGGAAAACTCTTGGAAATATTTTCCATTCTCAGTAACTCGTCCATTAATTATCCCCCTCGATAATTGAGGAACACCACATCTATGGGGCTTCTTTTTTCGGTCCTTGTCACTTTTTAGCCGCTAATTCGTCAAAAGAGTTCTTTTCGATTTTGACAGAATTTTTTGGGGAAGAAGTACGATTGATCGTTCGGACGTCTCCCTCGTATAATTGACACTCAAAAAAAAATAAGGGTGCGGAATGACCGCTCTCAAAGAAGTTTAGAGAACAAGCTAACCATCGCGTCGCTCTCCACACGATCGATAATCGAAAACGCCTCCTCTATAGTACGGCTAACCGCCACAAGACCGTGTTCCGGCATCACGGCGCAAAGACCACCGGTATTTTTTAAAAGTACTTCGCGTGACTTGAAATGATCCAGACAAATCAAAGCCAATTTCTCTGAAGCCGCTTCGGCCCATGGTAATACCGGCGTATCTCCCATCTCTTTTGTCGTTTCGGTCATGTGAGGTATCGGTTTACAAGCCGCACAAAAAATCAATGAATATTGAGGATGAGCGTGGATACAAGCACCAACGAACGGTATTTCCCTCAATATATACGCGTGGATATTTGCTTCGCGTGTCATGATTCCGTTTCCCTCTATATGGTGCAACTCGTAATCTATCAGGACCATATCTTCAGGCTCAAGAATACCATGCTTGTCTTCGCTCATTCTTGTAGGTGTAGTGAGAACGCGATTTTCGTCCACACGCATAGCCATATTGCCACCTGTCGCAAGAGTCAACCTTTTATCCCACAGAGATTTCGCGAATTTACACAATTTGATACGTTCGGCGTAATACTGCATTTTGCACATTTTTATCAATGACCTCCCCATATTGATATGTTTCGATATCTTTTTTGACGCATAGGTTTGAATTTTTATCCTATGCCTATTTCTTCCAAAATCGGCAACCATTTATCATGGTTCTCTGGAAAGTAGAGCTTTTTTTGAATAGAATTATTTATGAGTTCTCCCCCTTCTTTAATTCCTTTAATTTCGCCGAGAGCTATCAATTGCGAAACGACATTTCCCATGCAAGCTCCCTCGAAAGGTCCGACTTCCAAAGCCAGTCCCGTCGCATCAGCTATAAAGCGATTCAATACATCCGAACGCCCTCCTCCTCCGATGAGTCTGATTTTGGAAAAATCCCTTTTACAATATTTTTTTATTTTCTCGCAAGTCAAAGCTATGCGAAGCGATATCGATTCGAAAATAGCGCGAACGGTTTCCGCTACGGACATATTTCCACTACATAGACGGCTTATCCTTGCGGTGAGATTCCCCGAGTAAAACAGATCCGCGTGATCCGAATCAAATAAATTCGAAAACGGAACGGCATTTAGTGCTATTGCGTCAAGGGTATCGTAATCGTATAATTTCCCTTCTTTTTTCCAGTCCTTTCTGCATTGCTGTAACAACCAAAGACCCAAATGTTCTTTCAGAAAACGAATTTTCGGAGCGTAGCACGATTCGTTTTGAAAACCGTATTCGATAGCTTCGTCGTCCAGAATCGGTTTGTCGACAATCGCGCCCACTACGGACCATGTGCCCTGACTGATAAAAATGCTGTCAAAATCATTTTCGATACAACTGACAGCTGCACCGGTATCGTGCTCACAAACGGCCACTATCTTAGGAGTGTTAGTCAAACCAAGCGACATGTGCATCGCTTTGCTCATCGGGCCTATCATCGTTCCTGACGAAACGATTTCGGGAAGGACGCGTAAATCCAAACCAGTAAGTCTCAGAAGATCTTTGTTCCACTCTAGGCTGTTATAAGGAGCCCATTGAGGAGACGCAGCCGCGTTATGCTCAGCGTATTTGAATCCCGAAAGATAAAAATTCAACGCCGCTGCCATAAAAAGTAAGCTGTCTACCGCATCCGCGAAGTTTTTGCGATAATGCGTCATATATGCCGTCTGCAAAAGAATGCGAAATTTTGACTTCAATCGATATCCGAGAACATTCGCCACATCATCGCGCGATAAAACTTTTTCCGCCTCCTGGTAAATATCTTTGAGATGAGGGTCGCGGTAGCACTGTGGATTTTCCAATAAACGCCCCTTTTTATCCACAAAACAATGCGTGTCTCCCCACGAATCTATACCAAAAGTCTTAATGTTATGTCGTTTTGAAGCCAACGCAATCATATTTTGTACATCATAAATTATTCTTGGAAAATCCCAATATTGTATTACGCCGAAATCAACGGCAAGAGTTTCAGAGCGGCGCAGTTCCTCCAATTGAATCGTATTGCCGTCATATTTTCCCAAAACGCTCCTAACATTGGAAGCCCCTAAATCTATCGCTAGAGTATTAAAAGTCGACATGAACGACACCCCATATGGCAAAAATCCAATTCTAAATCTAAACCTAGCGTGATTTAGATCAGTTATTTTTTATAGAAAATTGTTTTTCCGCAGCTCCGGAATAAATGCCCCATTTATCGATCGCGACTTTTAACGCTTCATTCTCTTTAGCGGCCTCATAGAGTGATTTGCCTGCCATTATCGCGTCGATGCCGAACCTGAAAGCCGTCGCTCCCGCTTCGGCTCCCATCGGATGGCCATGTATCGCTCCTCCCGCCGCGATAACGACGTTTTTACCGAACTTTTTCACCAAATCTTCCAAATGTCCCTGCGTAGTACCCCCTCCAGCCATAGGGAATATCGGACGTATATGTTTCCATTGGGATAGCATTTGAAACGCGGAATTTAAAAAAACGTCCATAAGAATGGGAAACTTTCCGTAAGGAGTGAGCGCGATTATCATGTCTAGGCCGGCGAGGCGCGGCAGTTTAGCTCCTATGAGGGTGAGCGAAAGCCCAGACCATTCGCATTCGTACGTCGCTCCAGTATAATCAGAGTGTCCCAATATTGGCACATCTATACTTTCGTCTTCCGCAAGCATTCTGCTTGTGTCCAATCCGACTGTAGCGTAATTTATCATAAGACAATTTGCGCCGGCGTCGATTGCCAAATGAGCGTTTTCAAGGATTTTGTCAGGTCGGTCGGTTATATTGAACGCGTATAGTGTTTTTTCGCGTTTCTTCTCATCCGCCCGTTTGATCGCTTCCATGACGTACTTAACCCGTTCGACCAAAGGACAATAACAGGGGTTTGAAACCAATTCGTCGTCTTTTACTATGTCTACCCCGCCAACAGCTACTTCGTAAGCCAGTTTCGCGGTACCTTTCGGATCCAAACCCGTACAAGGTTTTATCATATTGTTCAATAAAGGGCGATCGTAAACTCCCAAATATTTCCTGATACCCTCCACGCCGAATTTCGGGCCTTTGAATTCTTCTAGGAAACTATCGGGGAATTCCAAATCGATAAGCTTGACTTTTCCGGAACTCGAAATATTACCGATGACAGAACTCAGCATCATAGCGAATTGAGGGCCAAAATTATCCGTCGGATACGCGATACGGATGATGAAATGACGTTCCCTGACGAATTCCGGCACGCCTATCTGGTAAGACGGAACTTCGTAAGCGCCTATCAAACGCCCCATACAGCGTTCTCTCACTTCCGCCGTTTCGCCGGGCACTGCGGTCCAAGTTCCGGTAGACTGTTCGATAGCAAGGGCAGTTCCAAATTCCATGAGATTCGTTTCCCTGGAACCGGAACAGTAATAAGTCGCTATCGCGTAACGGTCTTTTTCGATACCATCGGGTAATTGCACAGATATTGGATCTACGAACACAACACATACCTCCTGCCCTAAACAACGGTCGTTTATTCGATTTTTTATTTTCCCTTGTGAAACGCAATATATCACCAATCTCCGAAATGAAAAATACTGAAAGAAATTTCCACTGTATGAAAATTTTTTCAGTATCGATTAGGCTCAAAGGCGGTTAATATAGCGTTTTATTAAGGTTTTTTGAACAACTGAAAGAAGATATATCCCGCGAAAAGTTTTTTCACGCTTTTGAATTTGACGTTCAGGTTATAGAACTGTTAGGATACTGATTATCGATGTCCATTTAATTATTTGGGGGAGATAAACGATGTACATAGATGATTTTCTGTTCGAAAAATCATCCCATTTGATCGCGAAAACCGCTTACTTGCATTATGTCCAATCTTTGCCGCAAAATGTCATAGCGGATCAGCTCGATATTTCTACCCCTACGGTTTCGCGTCTCTTGAAACTCGCCAGAAACAGAAATATAGTAAAATTCACTATGGACCAGAGAGCTTTGGACTGTATCGAGATGGAAAATAAATTATGCAAGATGTTTGGTTTGCGAGAAACTATCGTCTTCGCAGGCGACAAGGAAAAGGAATCGCAGGAAAACATCAAAAAAGGTGTCGCTATGGAATGTGCACGCTACGTACAGCGTATCGTAAAGGAGGATGATATTATCGGCATTGCCTCAGGAGGCACCATGTATTATGTCGTCAATTACCTGATGCCAAGCCAGAGAATAAACGCTTCCTTCGTAATGCTTCACGGAAATCTCGCAAAAGTGGACGAAAAATTCAAGGCATCTTCTTTGACGATACGGTGTTCTATGGCGTTCGGCGGAAAAGCTTATTGCATCGATCAATCCGGCTTACAGGACGACGTTGAGGAATTGACCAAAGTAAAACAATATGATGAAGTAAAAAGCACTTTCGATATGTACAAAAAAATAACCATCGCAATCAGCGGTGTAGGGGGTTTTTTGCCGGAGAATGGTTCTCCTTTGGCCACGACCATGTTTTTGAATGTGGACGAGATTCTGTATCTCAATAAATTAAACGCTTGTGGTGATTTTCTGATACGTTTTTTCGACGAACAGGGTCAAGAATGCGATAGTCCTCTCAAAGAAAGGGTATTATCAATAGAGTACGATCTTTATAGAGAAGTTCCGATTAAAATTTTGGCTGCTTCGGGATGTTGCAAGACAAAAGCGGTTAAAGCGCTTTGCAGAACTAAAATGGCGAATGTCTTGATCGTCGACCGCCATTTGGCCCAGTCGCTTTTAGAATAACCTTTACTGACCTGATTTCTCGAACATTGTAACCTAAATTACCATGATGGTCAGAGTAAAGATTTTTTTATATCTGCGCCCCAGGGTTGTTTACGCGCGCGATCTTTCGATAAGCCGCGCGAGCAGGTTCTTGCGCGCCGTCATGGCCCCTGTGGGACACATTTCATGACAGCAAAGACAGCGGACGCATTTTTCCCTCTCCACGGAGGGAAAATCATCTCCTGCGCCCGTTAGCGGCGGAATGGCGTTCACCGGACAGACGCGCGCGCATATCCCGCATCTCACGCATTTATCGGGATCGAGACGCGGAGCGACCGAAACGAGTCTGTAACCCACGCCCCGCAAAAAAACCGGAAGCGCTCTGACGTAACCCGACGATTTTTTGAAACCTTTCACGGGCAATTCGTCCCATTCCGCCCCGACAAGCGATATTTCGCCGCGCGAAACCGGGCCCATTCCGCGCGCGGCCGCCGCGGCCAGTAGCGGGATATCAGGGGGATTATCGTAACCCATGATGACGGCTGCAACCCAGTCCACGGCCAGCGCGTTCGCTCCGGCGAGGACGAAGCCCGTTTTTCTTGGAAGTCCGTGCGACGGCCCGTCTCCCTCCATGCTTTCTATGGCGTCCATTACGTGAAATTGCGGCGGTTTTACCGAATAAACGTCCACTATCGCGTCGGCGAGACGCTTCCGCGATCGCGAGTTATGACATTTTTTCCTGGTTGCGGTGTCAGCCGTGCCGAAAATATTTTTTAAGCACCCCGATATTTCCGTCTCCAGATGCGTTTTAAGTTTCGGCGCGTTGACGCAAAAAGCCGCGTCCAGATAACGGGCCGATACGCGGGCGCCGGCGAGCGCTTTGAACCCGCCGCCTTCGGCCTCGCGAAACCCCCTGTCGGCGAGCAATCCGCGGCTCACACCGTCCAGAGCCGCCGCCGCGTCGATTTTCGTCTTTTTGAAAAGCTCGGCCGTATCGGTGAATATGAAGCCCGGATTGTCGGCGATATGCACGCGGGCGCCGCATTTTTTTTGAATTTCCATCGCGACGGCGCGCAGCACTTCCGGGTGAGTCGTCACAGCTCTTTCAGGTTCGGCGGGGGAGAGCAGGTTCGCCTTGACGAGCGCGTCTTCGCAAGCCGTTTCCGGCATTCCGCCGGCGCGCTCCACGGCCTCGGCCACGGCGCGCGATACGTTTTCCGCGCCGTAATCGCCGCATCTCGCGACGCCGACCGTGAAACTCACGCCGTCCCTTTCGGTTCCAGTCCGAAACGGCATATGTCGTTCACCGCGCACTCGCCGCACCGTGGATTGCGGGAATGGCAGACACTCCTGCCATGCTCGATCATGTTGAGATGTCCGCCGGCGCATCTCTCGGGCGGGACGGCGCTTTCCAAAAAATCCTGTATTTTCTCGGGCGAGGTTTTCTCCGGCTGCCAGCCGAGCCTGCGGGATATGCGGGCCACGTGGGTATCCACCGGAAAAGCCGGAATTCCCAGATCGAAAATCATCACGCAGGCGACGGTCTTGGGGCCGACGCCGTCCAGGCTTCTCAGATATTCCCGCACACGCCCGCCGGGCCAGTTTTTCATCGCCGAGAGCGAATACTCCCCGAAATCGGCGTAAATCCTCCCGAGTATCGCTTTCATCCTAGCGGACTTTATATCCCCTAGCCCGCCCGGTTTTATGGCCTCCGCGATTTTTCCCGCCGGAGCTCCCGCGACGTCCCCCCATTCCGGAAAAACGGAGCGGAGAGAATCGTAAGCCCTGTCGCGGTTGCGGTCGTTGGTGTTCTGGGAGAGCAGGGTCAGCATCAGACCGTCGAGAGGTTCCCCGGTAGCGTACATGCCGGGCGGGGAGGCGTCGTGGCCGTAGCATGAATCCAGCCTGTCGAGCACGAGCGTTATATGCCCCCGAGTGCCAAATTCAGCCGCCGCGGCGCCTGACTGGCGGATTTGCCGGCGTTCGCCCCCGCGCGTTTCGGCCGTCGGTTTCGAAACAGCCGTCATTCTGCTCATTCCGCGCCGCCGTCCCTTTTCGCCTTTTTATCCAGGGTTCGCTTGATTTTAGCCGAACGTTCGAGCCAGCTCTTGAGGCACGACTTAGTGCGCCCGTGGATACTGCCCTTCGTGAATTGCCCGCCGCGCCCCAATTTGCCGGCCTTGACCCCTGTGAGAATCTCTATGCCCTCGTCGATGGACGATACGGACCAGACGGTGAAAAGCCCTTCCCTGACTGCGCCGAGCACTTCGTCGTCGAGCATCAGGTGCCGGACGTTCTGCGCGGGTATCATGACGCCCTGGGTCCCTGTGAGGCGTCTCGACTTGCAGTAGTTGAAAAATCCCTCGATTTTTTCGTTGACGCCGCCAATAGGCTGTATCGCCCCGAACTGATCGACCGAACCCGTCACCGCTATGTCCTGACGGAGAGGGACTCCCGACAGGGCCGACAAAAGACAGTAAAGCTCCGTCGAGGAAGCGCTGTCGCCCTCGATGCCCCCGTAGGTCTGCTCGAAAGCTATCCGGGCCGTCACGGATATGGGCATGTCCGAGGCGTACATGCGCCCGAGATAGCTCGAAAGCGTGAGAAGCCCCTTGTTGTGGATGGGACCCGTCAGTTTGACCTCGCGTTCTATGTTGACGACGCCTTCCTCCCCCATGTACACGTTCGCGCTTATCCTGACCGGATGCCCGAACGTGTAGTCCACCATGTCGATCACGGTCAAACCGTTGATCTGCCCGACGACCGCGCCCTCTGTGTCGATTTTTACGACGCCGGTCTCGAACGCCCTCAGATATCTCTCCTCTATCAGGTTGGAGCGGTGCTTCCGTTCGTTCATGGCCTTTTTTACGTGACTCAGTTCGACGGTTTCGGAACTGTCCATCTTCGCCCACACGGTCGCCTCGTTGAGCAATTCGGATATTTTGTTGAACTGGGTCGACATTCGCTCCTGATCGTCCACGAGGCGGGAAGCCCACTCGATGACCTCTCCAACCGCGGGGGCGGTAAACGGGATGTTTCCGCCGTTGCGGACAAACTGGGCGATGACGCACGCCATCTTGTTCTCCATATCGCAGCCGCGCGGCATATCCGACTCGAAATCGGCCTTTATCTTGAAAATCTTCTGAAACTCGGGGTCATAGATGTTGAGCAGGTAGTAAAGATAATACGTCCCCACCATCACGACCTTTACGTTGACGTGAATGGCCTGCGGCCTCAGGGAAGCCACGGGTATGTAGCCTAGATGCTCGCCGAGGTTTTCCACGATGAGTTCGCCGGACGTCAGCACCCGCTTCAGCGCTTCCCATGACATGAACTGGCGGAGGACGTTATCCGCCTCCAGAAGCAGATACCCGCCGCAGGCTTTCTGCAGCGCGCCGGCCTTTATCCTGTGAAAATCAGTGTAAAGATAACCTTGACGGCTCTCGTATTCTATCTTGCCGACAAGATTATAGTAGGTAGGGTTCGTCTCTCTGATCACGGGAGCGCCCTGTTCGGGATCGTTGGACACGAACACGTTCACCGTGAACCTGCCGAAATCTATATCCGCGCTTTCGTCCCTCGCCGCCGCGACGAACATTCCGTAGTTTTCGATGACGTCTTCGGTCATCTTGTCTATCCACCCGGAAAGTTTCCCGTCGCCGGGAAATTTCTCCCTTAATTCGGACAGAATAGGCTGGATGGCGGCGCGGCATATCTCCCCGTCCAGTTCTTTGATTTTTTCCTTGAGTTCCTTCTCGCGTTCCCGCATCGTTCGGAGCGTTTCGAGGGTGTGGGCCGCTATATCGTCGGATTTTTTCTGGATTTCCGATTGATCGTCCTCGGAGAGTTTCTCGAACTCCTCGGGCTGCATCTCCCTCGTGATCAATTCGGCGTCCTGCTCGGAGGCTTCCTCTTCCTCGGTATGCTCCGGCTTCGCCGGCGCTTCTTTCACCAAAGGCAAATTGACGAATCCCTGCGGGGTTCTCTTGATGGAGAAATTTTTCTCGGCGGCGTACGCGCGCAGAGAGTCCATCAGTTCTCCCACGCTTTCCTGGAACGACTTCACCAGCGCCGCCTTGTTGTCCTCATATTCGCTGTTGTCAAAAGCCTTGCCCAAATTCAGCTTGAGATCCTCGACAATATCCTCCACGGCGGACGCGAATTTTTTACCCTGCCCCGCCGGAAGATTTATCGCGAGCGGTTCGCCCGGCTCGTCAAAATTATAGGCATATATCCAATCGTCCGGAGCCGGCATCAGAGCCGCCCGTTCTTTGATCTCCCGCAGCGCGTAGGTGGTCCTGCCGCTGCCCGGATCGCCCACCACAAAGAGGTTGTACCCTTTTCTGTCCACCGCCAGAGCGTAAGAAATGGCGCTGACAGCCCTGGCCTGACCGATGAGCTGCTCGCTGCATTCCAGTTCTTCCGTGGTCGTGAAGCCGAGGGAAGCGATGTCGGTTCTCTTTCGCAGTTTTTCGAGCGGTACTCTGTTTGACTCGGTGACTCCCATCCGTAAATCCTCCCGAATATAAAACAGGAGACGATTTTTATCGTCTCCCGCCTTGTCATTCTGTTCCTTCAGCCTCGCGTCACGCGAATCCGCCGGACAGTATTCTTCTTAAAAAAGCCTGTTGAACCGCCACAATAAAACTAGATCTTCACAACGTCAGAAGCCTGCGGCCCCTTTGTTCCCTGCGTAATCTCGAATGAGACTTTCTGTCCCTCATCCAGCGTCTTGAAACCGTCGCCCTGAATAGCGCTGAAGTGAACAAATACGTCACTTCCCTCGTCGGTCGTGATGAAACCGTAGCCCTTTGTTGCGTTGAACCATTTTACTGTACCGTTGCTTTTCAAATCGTGTTGCCTCCCAACAAGATGTTATCGTCAGTTTTA
>JAISDQ010000233.1 GCA_031264605.1 Synergistaceae bacterium
AATTCATCGCGCTCGGCAAATTGTTGTATTATTGTCGAAACAAGGGAGGGTTTCATTATGGCATCATATAACTTCGAAAGGGCGCTGTCGTCGATGGCGCGCGAACGCCTCGAGGTCTCGGAGATCGGGGAGATGATAAGGCTCGTCGTGAAGCATGGGGCGATATCCTTCACGGCAGGAGAGCCGTCGGCGGATCTCGTGCCCGCGCTTCAATTGAAGGAGGCGTTCGGGGACGTATTCGACGATCCGTCTCTGCTCGGGTATGCCGGATCGGTGCTGGGCTACCCCGGCTTGCGCGAGTGGATACGCGGCTGGATGCGGGACGGCGGGCTTCTGCCCGACTGGGTGGAAGCGTCGGACATAATGATTACCTGCGGTTCGCAGGAGGGAATCAGCCTCGCCGGGGAGGCGCTGATCGACCCCGGCTCCTACGTCCTCGTCGAGAGCCCGACGTACATGGAGGCGCTGCTCTCATTCAGAAAGCAGGGAGCGGTCTGTATCGGAGTGCCGACGGACGAACGCGGGATAGTGGTCGAATCGCTGGAGGCCATCCTCAAGGAAAAAAATATCCGCTTCCTGTACTCCATCCCGAACTTCCAGAACCCCAGCGGCAACACCGCGTCCGCCGAGAGGCGGATGGAGGTTTTGGACGTGCTGCGCAGATACGACGTCCCCATGTTGGAGGACGACCCTTATCACTATCTCAGCTACGACGCGGATACCCCTCCGACGTATATCAAACTCTCCGGCGGCGACGCGCGCGTCGTCTACCTCGGCAGCTTCTCCAAAATAGTGGCGCCCGGCGTCCGCTGCGGATGGATGGTCGCTCCCGCCTCGCTGATGAGCCGGATATCGTCCCTTCGCGTCAACGCGTGCCTCGACCTGCCTTCTTTTCCGCAGCGCGGCCTGCTCAACTATCTCTCGCGCCTCGACGTAAAAGGCCATATCGAGAGCCTGAACTCCGTATACCGCCGCAGGAGGGACGCCCTCGTCTCCGCGCTCGACTCGCACATGAGCGGTTTGGGCTTCAGGCACAACCGCCCCGGAGGAGGATTCTTCATCTGGGGTAACCTCGATGGCGTCTCCGATATGACCGCGTTTGCCCATTACGCCGTGGTCAACGAAAAAATAGGCGTCATTCCGGGAAGCGTGTTCTTCGCGCCCGGCGCGGCGGATAACACCAGTATCCGCCTGTCGTTCGCGAAAATTGACGAGGCGCGGGCAGAGGAGGGATGTCTCAGGCTGGCAAGAGCTGTCAAAAATTACCGAAAGTAGCCTTTATCAACCAGTCCATATCATTTTTGTCTGTCATATCGGAGGAGGATAAACGATGGTACCCGCAAAAAGACAGTACACATCCGCTCAGATCATGAAATTCGTAATACCGTCCCTGCTGGGGGCGATCGCGTTCATAATGCCGATACCTCAGAACGACTCGTTCAACACCATTCTCGGGATGCTCATCGACGTCTTCAAAGCGGCGCTGAATAATTATCTGCCGGCCGCGGCGATGGGGTTCGTCGTATTGAGCGCCCTCCTGTCCCTTCTCGCGGTCGCGGTCAAGCCGAAATTCATAATGGAGAACGAGTTTATGAGGGAACTCTTCGTGGTCTCCCCCTTCTGGCTCGTATCACGGCTCCTGGGCGGCGCGCTTTATATCATGATCTTCTTTCACCTCGGGCCCGAGGTGATCTGGAGTATGGACAACGGCGGAACTCCGGGCATCACGCTCGCTCCGGCGCTCCTCATCATATTTCTCATACTCGCCGGTTTCGTACCGTTCCTTACGGACTACGGGCTGATGGAATACGTCGGCACGTTCGCCCGCCCGGTTATGCAGCCGCTCTTCAAACTCCCCGGCAGGGCGGCGATCGACTGCATAGCGTCATGGATCGGCAGCAGCTCCGTGGCCGTCGTCATCACCACCAAGGTTCACGATCAGGGATATTACACCGACAGGGAGGCCTCGATAGTCGCCACGACCTTCTCGGTCATAAGCATCGCGTACATCTATGTGATGGCCAGCTTCGTAAAACTTCCGCACATGTACTTTCAAATTCTCATATCCATCTATATCGTGTCCTTCATACTCGCCATCATAATGCCCCGCATATGGCCGCTCTCATCCATACCCGACACCTATTCCGGCAAAGCGGGAAAACAGCGAGTCGGCGACGACGTGCCGTCCGGCAAGACGCTCGGCGAGTGGGCGCTCGAACTCGCGGTGGACAGGGCGGCGAGCCAGACCCTCTCCTCGACACTGTGGGGAATCCTGAAAACGCTCGTGTCTCTCGTAGTGAGCACGATGCCGCTCGTCATATCGTGGGGCACCGTCGTGCTGATCATCGCTAACAACACGCCGGTTTTCAAGATAATCGCGACGCCGTTCACGTGGCTGCTCAACCTCATGAACATCCCCGAGGCGGCGGATGTGGGAACGGCATTCATCCTGAGCTACGCGGATCAGTTCCTTGCGGCGGTCGTGGGTTCCGAACTCTCCTCTGAGACGGCGCGCTTCATGTGCGCCGGCATATCGGCGACGGGGCTGATTTACATGACGGAGGTCGGGGTGCTCATACTGAACTCGTCCATACCGCTCAACTTCGTCAAACTCACCGTCATCTACATCATCCGCGCGGTGCTGACGGTATTCCTGCTCTCGCCGTTTGCCTGGTACTTCACCATGTAGCGGACAGGACGCAAATCCGCCGCATGAACTTCGTCATACTCATGAAACAGGTGCCGGACACCGATGAGGTCAAGATGGACCACGAGCGGGGAGTCATGATCCGCGACGGCGTCGGCAGCATAGTGAACCCGCTGGACTTGAACGCGCTGGAGGCGGCCATGCGGATTCGCGGCGGCGGAGACTCCGTAACCGTCGTCTCGATGGGGCCGCCGAGGGCCGAGGAATCACTCCGCGAGTGCCTGGCGCTCGGCGCGGACAGGGCGGTATTGGCGACGGACGCGGCCTTTGCCGGAGGCGACAGTTGGGCGACGTCCAAAGTGCTGGCCGCCGTGATTAAAAAAATCGGCGTTCCCGACATCATAATAGCGGGCGAGAAGGCAACGGACGGCGAGACGGGACAGGTGGGGCCGGAAGTCGCCGCCCTCCTTGGCTGTCCGGTCGCCACCCGCGTCACGGGACTGAAAAAATTTTCCGATGGGATCGAGGTCGCATGCACACTGGAGGACGGTATCCTTACGCAGCGGCTCGGCGTTCCGTGTCTCGTCACTGTCCTGAGCGATATCAACACACTCCCGCTGCCCACGCTGTCCGGGAAAAAGCGGGCGTATTCGCTAGGCGTGGAAACGCTCTCCGCGCGGGATATTGGCATCGGCGAGGGCGAGGCCGGGCTTACGGCCTCGCCCACCAGGGTCGTCAGGATAACGACGCCCCGCGTCACGCGCCATACGGAAAAATTTCTCGCTAAACACTCGGACGAACTCGAGGCCGGACTCGACAGGATCATCGATATCCTGACCGACGCGGCGATCATATAAGGAGGCGTCGGACTTGAAAGGCATATCTTCCGACGGGGTGTTGGTGCTCGGCGAGACGAAATGCTCCGGCGCCGTGAGCGACACCGTATACGAACTATCCGCCAAAGCCCGGGCTTTGGCGGACTCGCTCAAGTCGTCGGCCGGCAGGCGTCATGACGTGAACGTGATAATGATGCTGGACGAAAAAAACGCGTCCGAGGCTGATCTGGGCCGAATAGGGCAGTACGGCGCGGACGCGGTGGCCGTTGTTCGCGGCGACGGGCTGCCGTTCGACAGAGCGAAGTGCGCCAAAATTCTGGCGCTGCTCGCGAAAAAAGCCCGCCCGCAAATTCTGCTGGCGTCGGCCACGGCGTTTGGCCGGTCGGTCATGCCTTACGCGGCGGCGCTCCTCGGCACAGGGCTCACCGCGGACTGTACCGGCCTGGAGATCGAGGAGGACCGCGGTTTGCTGCTCCAGACGAGGCCGGCGATAGGGGGAAACGTCATGGCCGTCATCAAGACCCCGAATCACAGGCCTCAGATGGCGACGGTGCGACCCGGGACATTCGGGATCCCGGAGCCGGTTCGCGGAAGAACGGCCAAAGTCATGGAGCCTGAGATGCCGTATATAGATGATAGCGTGCGCGCGTCGTCCTTCGAACCGTTCAACGCCTGCCGCGCCGCCCTTCATGAGCGAGACGCGATAGTCTCCGGCGGAAAGGGGCTGCGGAGAGCCGAGGGGTTTGAGCTGATATCGAGGCTCGCCGAAACAGTCGGCGCGGGCGTAGGCGCGTCGCGTCCGGTTGTGGAGATGAAGTGGATCGGCTATCCTCACCAGGTCGGACTCTCCGGTCAGGCGGTGTCGCCGAAAGTGTATATCGCCGCGGGGATCTCCGGCACGGTGCAGCACCTTGCGGGAATGAGTTCGTCCGGTAAAATCGTATCCATCAACCGCGACCCGGAAGCTCCCATCTTCAAGGTCTCGGACGTAGCGATCTGCGGGGACTTGTACGAGGTCATACCCATGCTGATCGAGAGAATCGAGAAGAGGAAGAGGGGCGCGCGCGATGACGGCTAGAGGCGCGTTCGCTTACGCTCCAGTGACCGACGGCGTTTTGGCCGACCTCGCGCGCATTCTTGGCCCTTCGGGGGTATCCGCCGATTGGGAAAAGCGCGCGGCGTACTCGGCCGACGAGACGCTTCCGCCCTTCGACGGCGAATACAGGGCGGACGTGATCTGCTTTCCGGAGAATACGGAACAGGTGTCGCGCGTCGTGAAATACGCCAACGACAACCGGATACCCGTCACGCCGCGCGGCGCCGGAACCGGACTGTCGGGCGGGGCCGCGCCGCTGTACGGCGGGATAGTGCTCGCGACGGAACGGATGAACAGCATCCTCGAAATCGACATGGCAAACAGGACGCTCACCACCGAGCCAGGCGTCGTCACCGCCGAAATAACGAAGTTCGCGAAGGGGGCAAACCTGCTCTACGCCGGAGACCCGTGCAGCGGCGACATATCGTTCATAGGCGGCAACGTGGCGGAGAACGCCGGAGGGAACAAGGTGATAAAGTACGGCGCGACCGGCGCTCACGTCCTGGGGTTGGAGGCGGTGCTGCCCGACGGCAGCGTCGTCACGCTCGGCGGCAAGAGGCGCAAGGACGTGACGGGCTACGACCTGATTCACCTAATAGCGGGCTCCGAAGGCACCCTGGCCGTAGTCACCAGAATAATCCTCAACCTGCTCCCTCTGCCGAAGCGCGTCACCGACATGCTCGTGCCCATGCCGACCATCGAGTCCGCGATGAACCTCGTGTCGCTCATAACGACGCAGGGAGGCGTCATCCCGACGTCGATCGAGTTCATGGACAAAAAATCGATTCAGAACGTCGAAGAGTACGCGAACATGAGCATACCGTTCAGCGACGCCGGCGCTCAGCTCATAATCCAGTTGGATGGAATGGACGGCAAGCAACTATGGAGCGGCGTGGAGAGCGTGGGAGATATCTGCGCGGCCGCGGGCGCGCTGGAGATATTTGTGGCGGAGGACAGGAACGCCCGCGACAGGGTATGGAGAATACGGCATCTCGTCGCCGAGGAGGAGTGGACAGGCTCGATGCCGCTGTTGTCCAAGGAGGACATAGTGATCCCCGCCGGCGGCATAAGCGAGTTTTTCGAACTGCTGCCAGAAATCTCGCAAAGGCATCGCGCGATATACAACGCCTATGGACACATAGGCGACGGCAATATACACCTAACCCTGTTTCCCGAGGCCAAGGACCGCAAAGACGACCTCGCCGGGCAGGCCGAATCGCTGCGCCGCGAACTCTACGAATCGGTCAAAAATCTCGGCGGAACCCTGTCCGGCGAGCACGGCGTAGGGTTGAAGAAAAAATATACCGGCATCTTTTTGAGCGAGGCGCATATCGCCCTGATAAAGAGGGTCAAGGCCGCCTTCGACCCCAATAACATCCTGAACCCGGGGAAGATTGTGGAGTAGGGAAAAGCTTTTGCACACGGCGGCATGCCAAAAGCAGGGGGTAATGGTACGAGTATTTTAGGTTTGGCAATTTTAATGGGTTCCCAATAAAAAACCAAGGGCGGCGCTAGCCGCCCTTTCGGGAAAATCCGGATACTTTTGGCGTTACTTTTTTTCTTCGGCTATTTTCAGCACTTTCCTGCCGCGGTAATAACCGCACTGCCCGCAAGCTCTGTACGTCTGGATTTCTTCGCCGCACTTCGGGCATATCGTCACCGGCATAGCGCGAAGGGCCCCAAGGAACTTTGCCTTGCGGTTATGCGTACGGGCGTGGGAAATTCTTCTTTTCGGAGTAGCCATTGTCTTCCCCCCTTACATCGTCACAAAATCGAACTGTTATAACAAACTTTTCAAAACGCGCAGCCTGGGGTCCGAGTCGTCCGCCGCGCAGCCGCAATCGCGCGCGTTTCTGTCGCCGCCGCAAACCGGACACAAACCTTTGCAATCCTCTTTGCAGAGCACGCCTTCCGGCAGGTTCAGGATCAAAGTCTCCCACACATACGGCGACATTTCCAGTTCGGCCTGGAATTTATCCAGTTCGATCACGTCAAAATCACCGTCGGGAGCGGGCTCGCCATCGCCGCCGCCGGAATTTCGTAAAGTGAAAAGATACCTCATATCGCCCTCAATTGCAATACTCGTTTCCGCGAGACACCGCGAGCATGGCAGGCTGAATTCGCCGGACAGCGAAACGCCCGTCACGATATCGTCCCTCGCGTAATTGGCGGTTATCCTGACCGAGAGCGGCGCCAGAGGCGTGTAATTCTGTCCCCAGTATTCCACCACCGCGCCGCCGAACGCCAGTTCAAAGCGCTCTTCGCGCGGTTCCCCATTCTTATGGACGGACGAGATCAAAATGCCGCAGGCCCATTCCTCCGGGGAGGAGACGATACGCCTCACGTTAACCGCGCCCGCTCAATTCGAAAGTATCGCGCGCTATCATCAGTTCCTCGTTTGTGGGAACGACCAATACCTTGACTTTGGAATCGGGCGTGCTGATGAGTTCTTCTTTTCCGCGAACTGTCCTGTTTTTTTCGTAATCTATTTTGATTCCCATAAATTCCAATTTTCGGAGCGACAACTCGCGGACGATATCGCTGTTCTCGCCTATGCCGGCCGTAAAAATCACGGCGTCCACGCCGCCCATCACCGACGCGTAAGCGGCGATATACTTCGCTACGGATCGGGTGAGCATCTTTATCGCGAGCGAGGCGCGCTCGTTGCCGTCTTCCGCCGCCGCCGCGACGTCGCGAAGGTCGCTCGACACGCCGGATATTCCCAGTATGCCGCTCTCTTTGTTCAGTATGGAACTCGTCCTGTCGGCGCCGCCCTCTTTGTTCACGAGGAAGAGCGCGACGTCGCTGTCGATGTCGCCGCACCTGGTGCCCATGATTACGCCGGGCGACGTGCCGAGGCCCATGCTGGCGTCCACGCTGCGTCCGTTTTCGACGGCGGTTATGGAACTGCCGTTGCCGAGGTGACAGGTGACGAGTTTGAGCGATTCCGCCGGACGCCCGAGTATTTCGGCCGCGCGGCGCGAAACGAAAGCGTGGCTTGTGCCGTGGAAGGAATAGCGGCGCACCTTATCCTGTTCGTAATACCTGTACGGCACTCCGTAGAGGAAAGCCTCGGGCGGCATAGTCTGATGGAAGGCGGTATCGAACACTGCCACGTTGGGAACGCCCGGCAGGCTGTCCTGCATCGCGTCGATGCCCGCGAGGTTCGCCGGATTATGAAGCGGGGCGAGATACGCGCAGTCCTCGATGCTTTGTTTCACGGAGTCGTCCACCAACACTGATTTCGAATATTTTTCGCCGCCGTGAACCACGCGGTGCCCAACCGCGGATATTTCGCCGAGGCTCGATATGACGCCGGTTTTTTTGTCCGTCAGAAGCGAAAGCACGATCTTTATCGCTTCGGTGTGATCCGATATGTCGTCGCCGAGAATCGTATCTCCTCCGGGGAAACTCGTGTGCTTAACGCGCGAACCTTTTATGCCGATCCGTTCCACAAGTCCCTTGGCCTTTACGGATTCATCCCTCATGTCGAAAAGCTGATACTTGAGCGAGGAACTGCCGCAGTTCAAAACAAGAACATTCATAATATATACATTACCTCCTTGACCTCACGGCCCCTCCGCGCTTAATCTAGCGATACGGGAAAGGGGGGTTCGTCTCGCATGAAAATAGCTGGCATAGTCGCGGAGTATAATCCGCTCCACAAGGGCCACGAATATCATATCAGGAAATCCAGGGAATGTGCGCAAATTGACGCAATTTTAGCTTTAATTTCCTCAAATTTCACGCAAAGAGGCGAGCCGGCCATTGTGGACAAAAACGCGCGCGCCCGCATGGCGATCGAGTGCGGGGCGGATCTGGCACTCGAACTTCCCTGCGTATTCTCCTGCCGCAACGCGGGAATATTCGCCGACGCCGCCGTCGACATGCTGGCCGCCGCCGGCGCGGTAGCGTACATTTCGTTCGGAACCGAATCGAGCGGGGACAAAAGGGAACTTTTCGAGAAAGCCGCTGATATACTGAACGAGGAGCCGGAAACGTTCGCCGTCTCGCTTAAAAAATATCTGCGAGAGGGAAATTCTTTCGTCAAAGCCCGCAGCATGGCGCTCGAAGAGACGCTGCCCGGCATATCGGAATTGCTCAAAGGCCCCAACAACAATCTCGCGCTCGCCTATATAAAAAGGATACGGCAAAAAAAATATCCCATGGAAACGCTCCAAATACAAAGGCTCGGCCCCGGGTTCAACGACCCGCGTACCGTTGAAAACGGTCTGGCGAGCGCCTCGGCGATAAGGGAGATGATCGCGCGGGGAGACGGCAAAATGTACCTCCCTCTGCTGCCGGAATCTTCGGCGGATATTTTAAGGGAGGAGATGTACGGCGGACACGCCGCCGTGAGAAAAGACATGTTCTGGCGCGCAGTGAGAACCGCGTTGCTGCGGGCTTCGCCCGAGGAACTGGCGGACGTCGCCGAAATGAGCGAAGGTTTTGAGAACAGAATGAGAATGGCCGCGTACGACGCGGCGTCGATGGACGATTTTGTGGGGCGGTGTTCCGAGAAAAGGTACCCGAGGGGCAGGGTGCGGCGCTACTGCGCGCATATACTGCTGAATCTCCGCAAGGAAGCGAGCCTGCGCTTTCAGAGACACGGCCCGGCCTACCTGAAAGTGCTGGGGGCCAACGCCACGGGCCGCCGCGTCCTCAAATCGATCGGCGGCATATGCCCTCTTCCCGTCTTGTCGAGAGCGGGCGGACGCGTCGGTCCTTACGCGAGGGAGATACTCCGTTTCGAAAGAACCGCGACCGAGATATGGGAGATGCTGACCGACAACCCCAGAAACGACGCGGAAAAACGCGCCATACCGTTTATGCGTCCGTGACG
>JAISDQ010000015.1 GCA_031264605.1 Synergistaceae bacterium
GGGAAAATATTGACCGCGGCGGATCTTGCCACGATCACTCATCAGCATCCGAGACCCTTGCAGGTATGCGATACCGAAGCCGTCGCCTCGATGGAGGAGAGCAGATATCTCGCGGAGGATATCACTCTCGAAGGCGAGGTCATCGCGAAACGCGATTCACTGCTGAACAGGGATACGCTTGAAGTGCTGCGCCGAGGCCTGGTGAAATCGGTAAAACTGTGGAAGGTCACCGAATCGCTCAATATTCAGGACCAGATGAAAGACATCCTGATCGACTATTTGGGGAAATCGCTCGCGCAAGCCATAGACCGCGACGGCAACGCGATCGAGCAGATTCCCTCCGTCGTGGAAGTGGGTATTCTGAACAAGTTCGCCGAAGGCTCTATAGAAGCTATAGACGTAGAAGGCTCTATACTCACGCACGAGAAAATGATACAGCAGGTATTGAAGGATCACGCTTTTGGCAAGATTCTTCTGAGCGATTTGCAAGACGGGGAAGGCAATATCGCCGTGCCGGCGGGCGCTGAAATCAATCAAAAAACCGTGGCGGGCATTGCCGAGACGCGCCCCGGCAGCGTCAAGCTCAGGGCCCAGTCGTCTCCGACCGAAGTGCGCCAGGTCGTGCAGGTGGTTTCTTTCATCAGACGCCTCAGGGAGACCCCGGAATGCCGTCCGGTCGTCCATGGCGTGACTAAAGCGGCGCTCGCGACCGACAGCTTCCTGTCTGCCGCTTCCTTCCAGCAGACCGCGCAAATTCTCTCGGCCGCGGCCGTTCGGGGAGAGGTCGACGAACTGAAAGGGCTCAAGGAGAACGTTATAATAGGTCTGCTGATACCGGCCGGAACGGGCGTCGAGCGTTTCACCAAGCTGCAGATATCGGAGAAGCCCGAGGATGAGGGGCATTCCAGGGAATCGGCCTGAAAAACGGTCACTTGTAACTAAAACCCGAGCGGAGGCCAAGCCTCCGCTCGGGTTTTAAAGGATAAAACGAAAATGCAAATAGTGAAAATACTCGAAACCGTTATGCTGATTTGTTTTGGCGCGGCATGGCCCGCTTCGATACTGAAATCGTGGCGATCCAGAACAACGAAGGGCAAGAGCCTGTTTTTCCTGCTGATAATTATGGCCGGTTATGCCGCAGGCATAGCGAAAGTGCTGATCTCCGAGGGTATGGGAGGTTTTCTGCTAATTCCGTACGCTCTCAACACGATATTGGTCTCCGCGGATACCCTGATTTATTTCAGAAACGCGGCGATTGATCGCGCGAACGGCGAAAGATTTTTTACCGATACCGATTTGAAATAAGGGGAGTGAAAGATTTGGAGAAATTCCGCTCCTCCGCTGGCATGAACCCTTAATAAAACAATTTAACGATAAACACGGAAATAGTTAAGAACGTTCCTTGCGCTGCGGCTTGCTCCGAGCCTGTTTATCCTGTTCGGGCCCGCGCCAAGCTTCCTTCGTACAGCCCGATCAATTCGGACGCGGCTTCCGTGGCTGAGAGGGCGCCGCTTGTCACGCGGCTTTCCACCGAGCTGCGTTCTTTCGCCACCGCTTCGCAGCCGTAGAATTTCTGTTTTATATAGTCCTCGACCATCGTGTAGACCCACGACAGCGTCTGCTGTTTGCGGCGTTCGGCGAATACCCCGGAGGCTTTTACGGTTTTCATGAAATTTTCAATCACGCCCCATATTTCGCCGATTCCGCTGCCGGCCGCCGCCGAGCATGTGTGGGCTTTTGTTTCCCAGCCCTCGGTGGCAGGGCGAAGGAAGTGGAGTATCCTGTCGTATTCCGCGCGCGTGGTGTTCGCTTTGAGCGCGTTATTGCCGTCCGCCTTGTTGATCAATATAGCGTCGGCCAGCTCCATGACGCCTTTTTTGATCCCTTGCAGCTCGTCGCCCGCTCCCGTTATGACCATCAGCAGGAAAAAATCGACCATCGAGCGGACCGCGGCCTCGCTCTGACCGACTCCCACCGTTTCGACTAGGATCACGTCGTAGCCGGCCGCTTCGCAGAGAAGCATGGTCTCCCTGCTCTTTCTCGTGACGCCGCCCAGAGTGCCGCCCGATGGGGAAGGCCGGATGAACGCGTTTCGGTGGCGCGAGAGGCGTTCCATCCTGGTCTTGTCGCCCAGGATGCTGCCTTTGGTCACGCTGCTGCTCGGATCGACGGCAAGTACCGCCACTTTGTGCCCCGCCTCGCACAAACGGTTTCCGAGCACGTCGATGAACGTGCTCTTGCCGGCGCCGGGGACGCCCGTAATTCCCACCCTCGTGGATTTTCCGGTGTGGGGAAGTATCTCCTTTATCACGCGCGACGACGTTTCCGCGTGAACGGGCAAGTTGCTCTCAACCAGCGTTATCGCACGAGAGAGTATCGTCCTGCTGCCGGAGAGCACGCCGGATACGCAGTCGGCCGCTGTGAGTTCCCTGCGTTTGGGGACGGGATGCTCCGCGCGCGGCAAGAGCGCTCCCTCCGCGCTGACTCCGTCCATAACTCGCGAGGCAAATTCGGCGCCGCCGTCCTCGGGCGTCCATTCGGGACGTTTCGCGCCGTCCCGATGAAGGGCCGCCTGATTATCCAAAGACACGCCGGTTGAGTTCTTCCATCACTTTTTTCGCCGCGACAGGAATCACTGTGCCGGGGCCGAATATCGCGACCGCGCCGGCATTGTACAGGAAATCGTAATCCTGAGCCGGTATCACGCCGCCTATCACCACGATTATGTCCTCGCGGCCCAATTTCTTCAGTTCTTCCACCAACTGCGGGAGAAGCGTCTTGTGACCGGCGGCGAGCGAACTCATGCCTATCACGTGCACGTCGTTGTCCGCCGCGTCGCGCGCGGCTTCCTCCGCCGTCTGGAACAGCGGGCCCATGTCTACGTCGTAACCCATGTCGGCGAAAGCGGTCGCTATGACCTTTGCGCCCCTGTCGTGGCCGTCCTGTCCCATCTTTGCCACCATGATCCTGGGCCTGCGGCCCTCTTTCTTCTCGAACTCGTCGGTCAGGGCGCGGACTTCGTTTATCACGTCCTCGTCCGTAAATTCGCTGCTGTAAACGCCTGATATCGATCTGACTATGGCCTTATGCCTCCCGCTCACTTTTTCGATAGCGTAGGATATCTCGCCCAACGACGCGCGCGCCCTGGCGGCGTCGACCGCCAGTTCCAGAAGGTTTCCCTCGCCGTTTGTCATGGAGTCGGTGATTGCGTCGAGCGCGCGGTTCACTTTTTCCGGGTCGCGGCCGGCGCGGAGTTTTTCGAGACGCGCCAGTTGGGCCTGACGCACCGCCGTATTGTCGACCTCCAGTATCTCGATCGGATCCTCTTTTTCGAGACGGTAACAGTTCACTCCGACAATTTTTTCCTTTTTGGAGTCGATCCTGGCCTGCATTCGCGCGGCCGCTTCCTCTATCCTCATCTTGGGCAGGCCGGTGTCGATGGCGGCCGCCATGCCGCCAAGGGATTCCACTTCCTGAATGTGAGCCCAACCGCGTTTAAGCAATTCCGACGTGAGCGATTCCACGTAATACGAACCGCCCCACGGATCTATGACCTTGCAGACTTTCGTCTCGTCCTGTATGTAGAGCTGAGTGTTGCGGGCGATCCGGGCCGAGAAGTCGGTAGGCAGGGCTATGGCCTCGTCGAGCGCGTTGGTGTGAAGGGACTGGGTGTGTCCCAGCGCCGCTCCCATGGCCTCGATGCATGTCCGTTCGACGTTGTTGAACGGATCCTGTTCTGTGAGGCTCCATCCCGACGTTTGACAGTGCGTGCGAAGCGCCATGGATTTCGGGTTTTTCGGGCCGAACGATTTCACTATCTTCGCCCAGAGCAGACGCGCGGCGCGCATCTTCGCCACTTCCATAAAATAGTTCTTGCCGATTCCCCAGAAGAACGAGAGGCGCGGGGCGAAATCGTCGATCGCGAGCCCGGCTTTGACGCCGGTGCGCAGGTATTCCAGACCGTCGGCCAGAGTATAAGCCATCTCTATGTCGGCCGTAGCGCCCGCTTCCTGGATATGATAGCCCGAGATACTGATGCTGTTGAACTTGGGCATATACTTCGACGTGTAGGTGAAGATGTCGCCTATTATCCTCATCGAGGCCGCCGGCGGGTATATGTAGGTGTTGCGGACCATGAACTCCTTGAGTATGTCGTTCTGTATCGTTCCGGTCAGAACGGATTTGTCGACGCCCTGTTCCTCGGCCGCCAGGATGTAAAAAGCCATGACCGGGAGCACGGCGCCGTTCATCGTCATCGACACGGACATCTGATCGAGCGGGATGCCCGAGAACAGTATCTCCATGTCCAGAATGGAATCGACCGCGACGCCCGCCTTGCCCACGTCGCCCACGACGCGCGGGTGATCGGAATCATAACCTCTGTGCGTGGCAAGATCGAACGCTATCGAGAGGCCTTTCTGGCCTGCCGCGAGGTTTCTGCGGTAAAAGGCGTTGCTCTCCTCGGCCGTTGAGAATCCCGCGTATTGCCGCACCGTCCACGGACGCGTCACGTACATCGTGGGGTAAGGCCCTCTGAGGAAAGGGGGCAGCCCGGGCATGTAACCGAGGTGCGTCATGTTTTCGCAGTCTTTTTCGGTGTAGATTGGCTTGACGTCTATTTGTTCCATGGTGAGTTCGACCGCTTCAGCGACGGTCTGTCCGGCCTCGGAAGCGAACACGCCCTCCCAGAGCTTTTCGCGTTCCGCGAACGGCGCCTCGGCGCGTTCTTTCTTCAGAGCTATTTTGGTGAAATCGGGGTGGGATTTTTTTTGCCCGTTCATACCGCCATCCCCTTTCCCTTTTGTATTTCGGTCAAAACGGCGAGGCAGTTCGAACGGACGTTGATGAAGTCGTCGACGCCCGCGTCAATGTACGATCGCTTGAATTCCTCGGCCGGAGCGCCGGCCAGAAACACCTTCATCGAGGGCGCTTCGGTTTTTATCGCTTTGGCGAGCGGCGGCACGAGTTCGGGATAGGTTGTGTCCGTGGAGCATATCACCGCGATATCTGCCTTGCTTTCGGCGGCGGCCGACGCGCATTCGCCGGTTGTGGGAAATCCGTCGTTCTTGAGGATGTCGAACCCCGCCACTTCCATGAATCCCGTTATGAAATCGGCGCGCGCTTTGTGCTGCGACACGGGGCCCATGTTGGCGAGGAATATCCTTACGCCGCTTCCGTTCTCGGCTTTATATGACTCCGTACGGCGGCGCAGTTCCTCGAACTGCTCGGTCCAGCGATGCGGGAGTATTGGCGTTATATCGGTATTTTGCGGCGCTTTCGCCTTCGGGTATTTTGCGCCGGGGGAAGCGAGCCGGGTTTCGCCGAGGTTGGGATACATGTTGGTGCCGACGGCCCTGTCGGAACGCGACGACAATTTTTTGAAGCGCTCCTGAAGCGTCTCATTTACCGACGCCTGTATATAGCCGCTTCTTGCGGCGGCCATCATCCCGCCTTTGTATTGCACGTCGCGGATTATCTCCCAAATTTTCGAGGAAAGCTCTTCGGTGAGCGACTCCACATACCATGAGCCGCCCGATGGGTCGATGGGGCGCGTCAGGTGGAATTCCTCGCGAAGCATTATCGAGGCGTTGCGCGCGACCCTGCGCGAGAATTCATCGCCGGGGCGTATGGCTTCGTCGAAGCATCCGACGGTCAGCCCGTCGAGCCCGCCCACTACGCCCGAAAATGCCTCAGTGGCGTTGCGAAGCAGATTCACGTATGGGTCGTACACGGTTTTGGTGAACCGTGACGTGCGGCCGAAGATATTCGCCCGCTTGCTCCCCTCGTCGGCGGAGAATTCCTCCGCTATGCGCGCCCACACCGTGCGGGCCGCCCTGAGCTTGGCAATTTCCATGAAGAAGTTGGAACCCAGCTCAAACTCGAATCTGACGGCGTTCGCGAAGTCGTCGACGTCGGCGCCGCGCTCTTGAAGCGCCGATATCAGCTCTATCGCGTTCGCCATGACGTATGCCACTTCCTGCGCCGAGTTCGCTCCGCCTTCGTGATATACGGCCCCGCGCAGCAGCAGGGTGCGCAGCGTACCGGTTTCGCGCGCGCTTTTTATGGCGCACGCCAGTTCGTCAATGAGCGCGGCGAAATCCTTGGGCAGGTTCCCGGTCTCCAAATACGCCCCTATCGGATCGGAGCCGATACAGCCCGATATGTCAGCCGGGTTGACGCCCAGTTCCTTTGCGGCGCCCGCGAAGTGTTTTACCGCGTCTCCTGACGCGCCCGTGTACACGTGAAAGGGATATTTTGCGACGTCCAGACCGCGGATGACCGTTTTGGCGTCCTCCGGGGACGATATCGGCGTTCCGCTTTCGCTCGCGCGGAACGTTATCGCCGTCGCGCCGTGCTCCAGTTCGTGTTTCAGCAGAGAAGCCGTTTCGGCGGCCGATTCCGCGGTGACGTCTTGAGCCACCTCCCATTGCGCGCCCAGATACCCGCCCGCGGACGCGCCGCGGAGCATGGACGCTTCCCCGGGAAGCGCGTACCCTACGCCCAGGGCTTCGCCTGTCTCCCGCGTGTACAGCGGTTCAAGCGTTATCTTCTCGTATGTCTTGGCGTACATGCTCTTTTCGAACGGAGCGTCCTTCAACGCCTTGACCGCGGCGGATTTCCACTGCTCATACGTCGTTTCCGCGAATTCGCCGAAATCCGCTTCGAGAGTTTCAAAATTCGAAGAGGCTGACCCGGATGCGCTGCACCGCTCGTCTTCCATCCACCCCTCACCTCCAAAAAATTTATAGCCAAAAAGCGCGGCGTCTCCGTCCGCATCATTTTACCGACTATTACATTATCCGCGAAATTTAATGGTTAAAGAGTAAAAACCACTAAATAAGACAAATATCCCCGAAAATCTCACTGTCGTAAAATAGCAGAAAAATTATAACATTTCAGAACAATTTTACCAATGCGATCTTTCAGCGCGGGT
>JAISDQ010000167.1 GCA_031264605.1 Synergistaceae bacterium
GCAATTTCCGATTTGCCCTCCTTGACAGCGTTGAAGGCGTCCGTCTGATTGGCAAAATACAGTATCTCGCTCGCGTTGAAGAGATTTTCCGCCATATCGTCGTATATGCTGCCCGTCAGCACGGCCGTGGTTTTGCCGAAAAAGTCCTCGTAGGTTCTTTGCGGCGCGGGGGAGTCCGGGTCGCTTTTCACAATCAAATACGCGTAACTTGTCAGAAGCGTGTCCCCAAAAATCATGTTTTTTTCACGGTCCGGCGTTTTCGCCAACAAGCACGCGCTCATATCGGCCGAGCCGCTGACGACATACGGCTCTATGGCGTCGTAGCCCATCGTGGTGATGTTAAGGTTCATGCCCAGATATTCCGCAAAGCGTTCGATCATATCAATGTCAAATCCTTCCACTTTTCCGTCGTCCGCAATATATACCAAGGGCGGAAAGTTTCCGGTATCGCAAACGTTAAGCGTGCCGTTCACGGGCTCCAAAACCCGGTGGGGGATATCCTCCTCCGCCGGCAAGCCCGTGCGGTCAAACCAAAAATCACTCATAAGGTCGAGGGAACCGTCCGCTTTTATGAGGGCGGCCCACTCGTTATATGTATCGCGCAAAGTCTCGTCATGGAAAATAGGCGCCAAGTATTGAGAATAATATTCACTGGGAATTTCCAGAAAATCCAAGCTGTAGTTGGAAAGGCTCTTAACCTGAGGCAAAACCGTATTCGGCAGGATAACCGCGTCAACCTTTCCCGCGTCCAAGGCGGCGAGCATATCCGCCTGTGTTGCGTAGCTGATAATTTCCCCGGCGCCAAGCTGCTCGGCCACCGCGTCGAAAGTGTCGCCCAATTCGACTCCGATTTTGGTTCCCGCATAATCCTCGATCACTTTCGATCCGCTCGGCGCCGCGGGCTGCGCGCCGGAAGCTTCGCCGTCGGCGGCGAGAACCGGAAACCCTCCGAAAAGCGACAGCGTCATGGCAATCGCAAGAAACAAAAATAGCGGCTTTCGTTTGTTCATCCCGTTCCTCCCGGTCTTTTTGCTTTATGACTGTTCAAACCGTGCGTTTGCGGACCTATCCCTGTTTGCGTCCTGTGCAAACAGATGGAAGGTCCCATGCGAGAACTCCCCGGCTTTAGCTGGTTGGAGTTCACCGCCAATAATTTGAAACGCATGCATTATTTTAGCACATTCTCGTCGGTAAAACAAATAATTGACAAAAATGAAATTCTGTTTGAATGTCTTTACAAATACAAAAAATCGTGTTCGGTTATATATTGGGCTTCGGCGCTGTGACCGCCGTGCAATCCCTGCTCATCGTCTGCTTTTGCGTATACGTCCTCAATGTCATGCTTACGGGATCGTTTTGGTTGGTTCTGCTGATCACGCTTTCCGGCTCGCTGACGGCGCTGACCTTGGGCGCCTTGCTTTCCACCGCCGCCAACAGTGAATTTCAGATTATTCAATTCATTCCGATCGTTATCATTCCGCAGGTGTTCTTCTCCGGCCTGTTTGAATTGTCGCCCGTTTTGGCTGCGGTGGGTCGCTGCATGCCGCTTTACTATATCGCCGACGCGCTGGCGGAGGTCATGTTAAAGGGCGGAGGCCCCGCCGCGACATCGCGCTGCCCTTGTGCGCCACATGGGGATTCTCGGTTTGTTTTATGGCGCTCAACATTTTGCTTTTGAAAAAGCATCGCAGGATATAGTTTAAGGAGTATGAATTGGGAAAAACGTTATGGCAAGACCGCCTGCCGTCCGGGCAGGAGAATGAGATGACAGAAAAACAAAGGCGCATCGTCACAGCCGCAATCGAGCTGTTCGGTGAAAAAGGCTATGCGTCCGCCTCAACCAAAGAGATTGCCCGCCGCGCCGGTGTGGCGGAGGGCACGATATTCAAACATTACGCGACAAAGAAAGAATTGTTGCTCAGCGTTTCCCGGCTGATCATCGATCACATCATCCTGCACTTTGTGAACGAGGGCCTGGATGATCTGGTGAGCCGGCCTTATGCCCGCTTGGAGGATTTTTTATCCGCGTTGCTGGAAAATCGTCTGACGCTGATCCGGGACAACGTGCTGCTGCTCAAGGTTGTGATGCAGGAAGCGCTTTTTCAGCCGGAACTCAAAGCGGAGCTCATGCGAGGGTTCAAGGCGACTGCCTTGCCCCAAGGTTTGGAGAATTTAAAGGCTCAAAACCTGATAGTCGATCTTCCCGCTGAAGACCTGTTTAAGACGATACTGACGGGGTTTTTCGGATTTGTTTTTCTTCATTATGTTTTGATGCCGGAATTCTTTCCGGATACGGCCGAAGACCGCAAACACTTCATCGACATGATGACGCGAGGGCTTCAAAGTCCTCAAAAACCGGTACCTGAAGGAGGCGAGGCGTGATGCGAGGCAAGAAATTATGCGTGATTTTGGTCGGCGTACTGTTTATATCGAGCGCGTGCGCGGCGGGCGATTTGAAACTGACGGGCGTGGTTGAGACCCTTATACGGTCGCATTATGCCGAGGTGAGCGGAAAAATCGTGGATTTCCCCATCGAACTCGGGCAGCCGGTGCAGGCCGGAGACATCATCGCGGTAATCGACGACAGCGATGCCCGCTACACCCTGGAACAGCTGTAGGCCGGCATGGAGATGAAACAATCCGTCTTGCGGGAACTGGTCAGCGGCGCCGATTCGGCGGAAATCAAACAGGGTCAAAACAATGTCGCCTTGGCCGAACAAGCCGTTCATACCGCGCAAGCGGAACTCGCGCGGGCGAGCGAGGATTACGCTGACGCTCTCACGCTCCATGAACAGGACGCGCTTTCCGCCAAAGCGCTGAGCGACGCGCGGTACAGGAAAGATACGGCCGACGAGGCGGTGACCGCCGCTTACACCCGGTTGGATAACAGCCGGCAGAGCTTGACCTTGATCTCCCAAGGCGCCGGGCAGGAAAAGATTGCGCAGGCTCAGGCGGAAATTACGCTGACCGCAAGCCAAATCAGGCAATGCGAAGA
>JAISDQ010000252.1 GCA_031264605.1 Synergistaceae bacterium
ACCTTGGCGTAAAATTTTGCATTGAGAAGATATTGTCTCCGCGTTAATATTTTTTCGCATCCAAACGAATGGGGCTTGTCCCCAAAAATCAGGAGGTATTCTCATGAAGAAGTGCGCGCTGCTGTTGGTTGTTGTGACTGTGTTGGCGTTTGTGTTCGGGGGCGCGGCGTTTGCCGCCGACAAGAAGATAGTCGTGGGTTTCGCGCAGATAGGCGCAGAGAGCGACTGGCGCGTGGCGAACACCAAGTCCATTCAGGACGCGTGCGCGGAGGCGGGTTTTGACCTTCGCTTCGTCGACGGACAGCAGAAGCAGGAGAACCAGATCAAAGCCCTTCGCGACTTCATCACGCAGGGCGTGGACGTAATCGGCTTCTCGCCGGTCGTCGAGAGCGGCTGGGACGAGGTCATCGAGGAGATCAACGACGCCGGCATCCCTCTCATCCTCTCCGACAGAACCACCGACATCGAGGGCGACGACTACTACGCGACCTGGATGGGCTCGAACTTCATCGAGGAAGGCCGCAACGCCGGTAACTGGCTCGTCGAATACCTCAAGAAACAGGGCCGCGACAATGACCAGATCAACATCGTCGAGCTTCAGGGCACGGTCGGCAGCGGCCCCGCCATCGACAGGCAGAAAGGTTTCGCCGAGATAGTGGGCGCAAACCCGAACCTCAAGATAACCCAGTCGCAGACCGGGGACTTCACCCGCGACCTCGGCAGGACCGTAATGGAATCGTTCCTCAAGAAGGGCGAGAAGATAGACGTCCTGTACGCCCATAACGACGACATGGCTCTGGGCGCGATTCAGGCCATCAAGGAGGCCGGACTGAAACCCGGCAAAGACATCATCATCATCGGCGTCGACGGAGTCAAGGCGGCGTTCGAAGCCATAGTGGCCGGCGAGTACAACTGCACTGTCGAGTGCAACCCGCTGCTCGGCCCTCAGTTCGTTGAAGCGGTCAAGAAGCTCGTCGCCGGCGAGACCCTGCCGAAGATTACCTATTCGGTCGAGGGCGCGTACGACGAGACCACCGCGAAGGAAGCGCTTCCCACGAGGCAGTACTGATCGGTTTTGACCGGTAACCTCCAGGAAGTTTGAAACGATGAGGGGTTGGGGGCTGCTCCGCCCCTCATCGCGGCGAAACTGAATGCGCGATTCACCATGCGCAGTTTGTCCGCGCGGTCTCGGGGCAAACTGCGCTTCGTAAATCGCACATACGATTTGGGGGAGTGGGCATGACGGAACCGAACGGCATTCCGCGCGACGAAATCATTCTGGAGGCGAAGGGAATAGAAAAGATATTCCCCGGCGTTCACGCTTTGAACAAAGTGGATTTCACCCTGAAGCGCGGCGAAATCCATTCGCTCATGGGGGAGAACGGCGCGGGAAAATCCACCCTCATAAAGTGCCTCACCGGAGTTTACGGGACGGACGGCGGCGTCATAAAGTTCAATGGGCGCGAGATACACCCCGAATCCCCTCTTCACGCCATGTCCATCGGCATTTCGAGCGTGTATCAGGAAGTGAACCTGTGCCCTAACATCTCGGTGGCCGAAAATATCTTCGCGGGGCGTCAGCCGATGAAGGGGCCCTTCGTCGATTGGAAAACGCTCGAGGAGCGCGCGGGCAAAGCGCTCGAAAGGTTCGACGTAAACGTCGACGTGCGGCGCTCGCTCGATTCGTATCCGATAGCGATACAGCAGATGGTGGCCATCGCGCGGGCGCTCGATATTTCGGCGCAAGTTCTGATTCTGGACGAACCGACGTCGTCACTCGACAAGCAGGAAGTCGCGAAGCTGTTCGATATAGTTCGGAAACTGCGCGGCGAGGGCATGGGGATAATTTTCATCACTCACTTCCTCGATCAGGTGTATCAGATATCCGACAGGATAACGGTGCTGCGGAACGGCGAACTGGTCGGTACTTACAAAACAGGGGAGCTGCCAAAGATCGGCCTCGTCACGAAAATGGTGGGCAAGGATTTCGACGACCTCGCCAACGTGTCGCGCGTGCGCAACGAAAGCCCCCACGACGTCATGATAGCGCTTGAGGAAGTCTCGGCGTACCAGTCGGTGGAGAACGTATCGCTCGAACTGAGGCGCGGCGAAGTTCTGGGTTTCGCGGGACTTTTGGGTTCCGGCAGGACCGAGGTCGCCAATCTGATGTTCGGCATCGAACACAACAACTCGGGTGTGATAAAGCTGAAAGGCTCCGCCGTGCGCCTGGCGTCTCCCAAGGACGCGATTCTTCGGAGGATCGCGTTCTGTCCCGAGGACCGCAAGCGCGACGGCGTCATAGGCGAGCTGTCCGTACGGGAGAATATAATCCTCGCGTTTCAGGCGAGGCTTGGCATATTCAGATTCAAATCCCTCAGACAGCAGTACGAGCTGGCGGACAAATACATAAAACTGCTCGGCATAGCGACGCCCGACGCGGACAAAAAAGTGAGCGACCTCTCGGGCGGCAACCAGCAAAAGGTGATATTGGCGCGCTGGCTCGCGACAGAGCCGGAGGTAATGCTTCTCGACGAGCCGACCCGCGGAATCGACGTGGGCGCCAAGGCGGAGATAATGAAACTGACGCTCGATCTCTGCCGGGACGGAATGGCGATAGCCTTCATATCCTCGGAGCTGGACGAAATAGTCCGCATATCGAACAGGGTGGTCGTCATGCGCGACCGCGCGAAGATAGGAGAGATTGATGAGGACGAAGGCCTCGACCAGGAGAATATCCTGAAAGCGATAGCGGGAGGAATGGCGGTATGAACGGACTGATCCGTAAACTCACTTCATCGAAACTTTTCTCGGCGCTCATGGCCCTTCTCGTGATCCTGATATTCAATGTGTTTCTCAACCGCGGGTTCCTCTCGATCACCGTGGTCGACGGGCATCTGTTCGGGCAGCTGATAGATATCTTGAACCGGTCCGTGCCCGTGATGATTCTCGCGACAGGAATGACCCTCGTCATCGCGACCGGAGGCACCGATCTCTCGTGCGGGGCGCTGCTCGCGCTCGCGGGCGCGCTCTCGATATCGCTGATTCGCGGCAGTTCCACGATAGTGAACGAATATTCGGCGATTCCCTTCCCGCTCGTGATAACGATCACTCTTGCCGTGACCACGCTCTGCGGTCTCTGGAACGGTTTTCTCGTCGCGAGGCTGGGGATACAGCCGATAGTCGCCACGCTGATATTCATGACGGCGGGGCGCGGCATAGCCCAGCTGATCACGGGAGCGCGCAACCTCACAACCAACTACGCGCCTTATTCGGTGATAGGGCAGGGGTGGCTCATGATGCTGCCGGTTCCTATATTCATCGCAGCCGCGGTGCTGCTGGTCGTGTGGTATTTCACGCGGCGGACGGCCTTCGGGCTGTTCGTGGAGGCGGTCGGAGTGAACGCGTCGGCCGCGAGGTACTCCGGCATAAACTCGTCGATGATACTCATGATAGTCTATTCGATATCGGGTCTCTGCGCCGGGGTGGCCGGACTGATATACGCCTCCGGCATAATGTGCGCCGACGCGAATAACGCCGGTCTGAACTATGAACTTGACGCCATCCTGGCGACGGTGCTGGGGGGAACCTCGATGATGGGCGGCAGGTTCTACCTGGGCGGCAGCGTGATAGGCGCGCTCATCATAATGGCGCTCACAAAGTCGATTTACGCTTTCGACGTTGCGCCTGAGAGCGCCCTGGTGGTCAAGGCGTTTGTCGTGGTCGTGGTGGTGCTGATACAGTCGCCGTTCTTCAAGAACTGGCGGGATACCGTGAAGAACCGGAGGGCGGCTGTCGGAGGCGGTGAAGTGAGATGAACGGCCGCAGGCGATTTTCCGTAGACCTCAAGTATATTCCGGCGCTGTCGGCGATAATCCTCTTTTTCGCGGCTTACGCGATAGGCGGCATACTCTACGGGGACAGAGGATTTTTGACTACGCGTACTTTCGCCACGCTCTTCACGGACAACGCGTACCTGGGCGTCTCAGCGGTCGGCATGACGCTCGTCATAATCTCGGGCGGCATAGATCTCTCGGTGGGCTCGGTGGCGGCGCTCACCACGATGATGCTGGCCTACTTCACCGAAGTGCTTCACTGGAACTCGGCGCTGATGCTGTGCGTTGTGCTGCTCACCGGAGCCCTGCTGGGATTTCTCATGGGCCTCCTCATCGATGTGTTCGACGTTCCGCCTTTCATCTCTACGCTGATAGGGATGTTTCTGGCGCGCGGGCTCTGTTTCATAATCAGCATACAGTCGATCACGATAAACGACCCTCTGCTGCGATCCCTCGGCAAATGGCGCATAAAATTACCCACCGCGGCGAGGGCGGCGGCTTATATCAACCTCAGCGTGTTCACCTTCATCGCAATACTGATCGCCGGAATCGTGATAATGCAGTTCACGCGGTTCGGGCGCGGGATATACGCCTTCGGAGGCGGCCGCGCCTCCGCCAAGCTGATGGGTCTTCCCACCAGGCGGATTCAGGTCGGCATCTACGCTTTCAACGGTTTTTGCTCCGCCGTGGCGGGGATACTGTTCTCGTTCTACACGTTCTCCGGTTACGGCAGGCACCTGTACGGCATGGAGATGGACGTCATATCGTCGGTCGTGATCGGCGGCACGCTTCTGACCGGCGGCGTGGGGTACCCAATAGGCTCTCTTTTCGGTATAATGATTTACAGCGTGATTCTGAAATTCATCTCTTTCAACGGCTCGCTGTCGTCATGGTGGACGAAGATAGCGGTCGGCGTGCTTCTTCTGTTCTTCATCGTGATGCAAAGGGTCACGGTGGTGCTAGCCAACAGAAAGAAGAGGATTCAAAAACAGGAAGCGCGATAATCCCGGAATCCGCAAACAGGATATAAATACTCCGGCGCAGCCGTAAATAAAGTGCCGTTCATGCGGGGGCGATGCCCTCATAGGATTTCGGCGAATTGTTACGGAGGCGCGTCGGCTTTATGGCTCTTTAAAAAAACAGTGAGATTCGGGGAGGGTTTTTTATGAGCAATGTGCCGGATGTAAAACTTGGCGTCGTGGCCGTTTCGCGCGATTGTTTCCCTATGGCGCTTTCTTCGAGGCGTCTTGCGG
>JAISDQ010000258.1 GCA_031264605.1 Synergistaceae bacterium
CCAGCGCCGAAAAGAGGCACTCCTCGGTCACGCGATGGAGTCCTCTTTTTTTGGCTCTCGCCAGATTATGTTCGCGCTTCAAAACCGCGAAAGCGCCTTCCGCCCATATGCCGCGCAGCCGCTTCATCGCTTTGTATTCGGCCGTTTCATACCTTTGGCGGTTTCGGTAAAACGCGGGATAACAGGCGCTGGCGCAGATTCTCGCCGCGCTGCCCGCAAGCTCGCATTCGCGGAAACGTTCGCATGATCGGCAGCATTTGCGATCGGACACAGACATACGGTATAGTCTGTAATAATTACGGGTAGTCTTTTTGTAGGCGAGTTTAACAAAGTTAATACGTTTGCCCGCCGGACACTCAAAGCAATCCAACCCCTGGATATATTTGGCTTCGCGTTTCAATATGTCGTAACTGAAATCGATGCAGCTTACGTATCCTGTAACCCCAAGAAGTTCCAAGCCGCGATGAACCGCGCCAACGTCATAACCGGCGTCGAGACCCAGCCTGCCAACACTGACGCCGGCGTCGGCTTTAATTCTTTCAATGTGTCTCAAAATAATACTGCTCTCGCGGCAATTCGCCGGAAAACAATCGACGCCTATGACAATGCCGTTTTTTGTATCAACCGTCATTTCGGACATATAACCAAGACCCTTTTTCCGCTCCTGGTCGATATAGCCGCAATCGGGGTCGGTGGCACTTTTTAACACTTTCTTTTCTTCGACGACCGGAACCGGCTCCTTATAGCCGGGTTCTTGCCGGATCTCGGCGTCGAGCGCGTCAAGATAGTTGACCGCGTTCATCTCAATCTCTTGCGTGAGTTCCAAAAGACTGCCTTTCGCGACGTTCGCCGGTATAAAAGTGCCGTCGCTCATAGCCGTTTCGCCTGTCACGACGCCCTTTTCCACGCACAGTCGGACGATTTTGTTGAAAATATCCCTAAATATCGCGGAATCCGTAAAACGGCGTCTGCGGTTCTGGCTGAACAGCGAATGGTCGGGTATTTTGTCCATCAAATCAAAGCCGCAAAACCAGCGGTACGCAAGGTTAAGGCCGACGTCCTCCACCAGGCGGCGCTCCGATTTTATCCCGTACAAAAACCCTACCAAGAGCATTTTTATCATGCTGACAGGGTCTACTGATTTTCGGCCGGTTATCGAATAATACGGCGCGGCTAATTCATAAATAAAACTGAAATCGATAGCTCGATCTATCTTTTTCAGCAAATGTTTCTCCGGAACCAAAGCCCCGATATCTATCGCGATTATCTGCATTTGAGATTCCCTTTTTCCCATCATCAAGACCGCCCCCTGGGATTTATTTTACCACATTAGGGACGGTTTGTACAGTTTGTCAACAGGTCCACCAAACCGTGTAAATGACTAATCTCTCCAAAACAGGGCATAATTCTATCGCGGCATAAACAGGGCAACGCTGAGGAGCGCCCCGACGCTTGCCGTCTTATACGGGAGACGGCGGACAACCTCCGCCGTCTTTTTGCTCCCGAAAAGCTGCGCGGGCAAACCTCGGGGGTTCGGGGGCAGAGCCCCCGGCGCCCTTGCTACGCCAATTTTAGCGCTGCGAAACGTTCGCTGAAAAACACCATGAACTGCCCTATTATCATTCCCCAGTCCCGCACGGGAAGATACCATTTTTTTGAAATCTCCTGAACCGACAGATAAATCGACTTGCGGAGCGCGTCGTCGGTCGGATACTGCGTCTTGGTTTGTGAATTTTGCTTGGTTCGCGCAAAATTCCTTAGTGAACTTCCTTAGCATCCGATGGAAGCCCTCGACCGCGTTCGTCGTGTAGATGAGCCGACGCGCCTCTTCGGGGTACTTGAAGAACGTCGCCAAATCATCCCAGTTGTCCTCCCACGACTTGACAATCTGCGGATAGCGCCCGCTCCATTTTTCCGAAAACTCGTCCAGCGCCGCCAACGCCGCATCCTCGCTCGGAGCGCCATAGACCTTCTTCAGGTCGGACATGACCGCCTTCAAATCCTTGTACGCCACGTGTTTCGTGGAGTTGCGGATCTGGTGGATCACGCACAACTGGTTCTCCGTTTTCGGGAAAACCGTCTCAAGCGCGCCCACGAAACCCGCCAAATTATCGTGGCAAGCGATCAGAATATCCCGGATTCCTCGGTTTTTCAGCTCATTGAACACGCTCGTCCAGAACGACGCGCTCTCGCTCTCGGACAGCCAAATACCAAGAATTTCCTTGTGGCCGTCGCTGTTGACGCCCAGAACGGAATACGCGCATTTTTTGATAACCTTCGAGTCTTGCCGGACTTTGAACCATACTCCGTCGAAAAATACGACAGGATACAACTCGTCAAGCGGGCGCGACTGCCATTCTTTGACGGCGGGCATGATTTTGTCGGTGATCCCGCTGATGAGAGCGGGCGACGCCTCGACGCCGTAAATATCGCGAAGGTGATCCTCGATATCGCGCACGCTCATGCCTTTGGCGTACATCGCCAAAATCCGGCTCTCAATGTCGTCAGTACGCGTTTGCCGCTTCACCACGGCCTTCGGCTCAAATTCGCCGTTGCGGTCGCGCGGCACGGCGATCTCGGCTTCGCCCCATTCGCTACGGATGTTCTTTTTGCCATAACCGTTGCGGCTGTTTCCGGTATTGTCACCATCCGCGCTATTCTTCGTATAGCCCAGATGCTCGTTCATCTCGGCTTCAAGCATGGCTTCCAGCGTTCCGGCGAACAGTTGCTTCAGCATCGCGCTGACCTCGCCGGGCGATTCGCAATCAGAAGCTATCGCGCTTACAAGTTCACGTTGCTTTTCTGTCAACTGTGTCATGGTAAATCTCCTCTCTTTCGATTTGGAGATTATATCCATTTACACGGTTTTCTGGACCTGTTGACAAAAGCAACTCTCAGGCGGCGGCTTGACCCACACAAGTCCCAAAACCCAATAAAATCTTGGCAACCCGGTTGCAAAAATGCAAACCGCCCGCTTTCGGCGTCTGGCAAAGCGCCTTAACCACGCGTTTCAAATTCAAGGCCAGC
>JAISDQ010000031.1 GCA_031264605.1 Synergistaceae bacterium
TGACGAGGATGCCGCGCAGCAGAGCGGTGTCGGTTTTTTCCCTGCGCGGCAGTTGGTGGTCGATGGCGATTCGCCTGAGCCAGATGTTTTCGTCAAGGCTCCATTGCAGAAGAATCTCGTTGACTTCGGAATAGTTCAGGGCGATATTGCCCACGATTCTGTCCAAGCCGTCGATAGTGTCCCACCATGATTTAGTGACGGCTATCCGTTTTATCCGAGGCACGTCGTCGGTCCCGAGCACGTCCTTGACCGCGTCGAGATAACCTACGGCAAGGTATTGAAATTCACGCTGCGGTTTTTCCCAGCACAGGCCGATAAAAGCCCAATCCGCCCAGCTATCGTCTTTTGCCGTTTTCAGAAAATTTTTCGACAGCGATTTACGCAACGGAGTGGGCAGACCGAGAAAGGGAAATTGATCGCGCATGTAGGCTTTCATCTCCGCCGCTTTGTTGGCGTCAGCGTTGTCCTCAAATAGCCGAAACACTTCAAGATAATCCGTCATGCGCCCCGCGCCGCTTTCAGCATATCCTTGAAAAGCTTGAGTTTCTTCCCCATACCCCACTCCCCTATCACCGCGATTTGAAGGTCAACTTTCATTGAATGTAACCGGCTGAATCGCCGAAAACAGAACGTTCGTATCAAGCATTACCTCCATGCCGTTCCTCCCACATTTCACGCCTGACTTCCTTCACCATAGCGACAACATCGTCTTCGTTCTCCAGGCCAAGGCGTTCGGCTTCTCCGCTGAATACCTCCTGAACTTCTTTCAAGGCGGTCATAGCGGCGTTAGTTATGACAATACGATTGCCGTCCTCTATGAACACGACCTTACCGCCATCTTTCAATCCCAATTTGCGGCGCATCTCGATCGGAATCGTCACTTGACCTTTCGATGTAACCCGCGATACATCCAGCATCTATTTCACTTCCCTCTTACCCGTATTACGTTCATTACATGAAATTATACGTTACCTGCCGCACCTGAGCAACTGCGACCACTCAAAACTATCGCTCGGCGAGATCGAAGATCACGCACGGTTAGGTTATAATGTAGGGTGGTCTGGCAAGCATCATAAAATCAGGAGGCGATAAATAAATGGGTGATTTTTTGGAATTGGCGGCGCGCCGCCAAAGTTGCAGGAGTTTTTCGGGTGCGAAGACGGATAGGGATAAACTCACCAAGTGCGTCGAGGCGGCGCGTCTCGCGCCTTCCGGCTGCAACGGGCAGCCGTGGAGTTTTGTGGTGGTCGACGACCCGGACAAGGTCGCGGAAGTCGGCAAATGCGGGCGGGCTTTCGGCAGCAACGCCTTCACCGAAAAGGCGGGGGCATTCATTGTAGTGCTGGAGGAATACGCCGAACTCAAGCCGGCGCTGCGCGAAGTGCTGGACAGCCAATTCTTCGCGAAGGGCGACATCGGCGGCGCGGTATTGAGCATATGTCTTGAAGCTGCCGATCTCGGGCTTGGAACCTGCATCATCGGCCTGTTCAACAGGGAAAAAATCGCGGAACTCCTGGGCCTGCCGCGCGAACAGCGCATCGGCGCCCTGATATCCGTAGGCTGTCCCTCCGACGGGACGATACGCCCCAAAGTGAGAAAACCGCTCGAAGAGATAGTCCGTTACGTGTAAGTTCAAACGCCGCCGAAGGAGATAAAAAGCAAAGTACGCTCGGGTATAGCTTTTTATCTCCGCGGTATTTCCCGGCGGAGGCAATTTGGAGGCTGGCCGGCCGCGCTCGCGAGTATTGAGTCGAAGCGTTCTTGACCAATGACCAAAGGACATGTAAAATACAGTTTGTCTCGGGACGTAGCGCAGCCTGGCTAGCGCACCTGCATGGGGTGCAGGGTGTCGGAGGTTCAAATCCTCTCGTCCCGACCATTTTTTACCCGTAAGCCCGCGTTGGCGAAAACGCCCCATAAATAATTAATTATTGGAGCCGGCGGTACCGATAATAAGTTACAGTGGGGATTAAACACCGGATAACCTGTGAATCTGGAGCATGGAGGCGGGCCGGATGGATGAAGTTTTCGCGCGGCAGGCTCAGGACACGTACAGAGTCAATCAGATACAAATGGCGTCAAAGGAGCAGTTGTTGATAATAACTTATGATATCGGCATAAGGTCGTGCGCGGCGGCCGAAAAAGCCATCGAATCCCAGGACGCCGAACAGGTAAATATCAACCTCCAAAGAGCCCAGTCCGTAGTTCGCGAACTTATGGTGACGTTGAATCTGGAACAGGGCGGAGAGGTTGCCGCTTCTCTCTTGAGGTTGTATGATTTCATGTACTATCAACTGGTGGAGGCAAACGTCAAACAGGACGCGGCGGTAGTGAAGACCGTGCGTTCTATGATGGAAGAACTCAAAGCTACCTGGATGGAAGCCATAGCGAAATTGAAAGCCGACGCCGCGAAGGAAAAAACCCCTCAGACGGTGACGCCGAGAGCCGGAGGTACGAATTTTGCCTACTGATTTTTTTGAAACGATCAACTCTCTCGTCGAGGAAGAACTAAGCCTCTATAAATCCCTTGAGGCTCTGGTGAACGAAGAGGAAACGCGGGTGCGCGAGTCGGATATGGAGGGGCTTTTGGACGTTCTTCAACAGAAACAGTCGATTATTTCCCGCCAGGAGTCGCTGTTGGAGCAATGGAACAACATTTCGGGCCCGCTCGGCGTCATTGGCGGCAAGGAAGGCCCCGCTTTCTGGAACAGTCTTGCCGAACGTATCGGCGAAAA
>JAISDQ010000058.1 GCA_031264605.1 Synergistaceae bacterium
CCGACGTTGCGGAAATGCTCGTCGGTCAGCGCGCCGGCGTTGGCCGAGATGACGCCTATCTTCCGACCGGGACTCAGCGTCGCGCGGATGAACGGCACCTGAAGCAAGCTCGACAGGAATACCGGAACGTTCACCGCCGCGGCGACCTGCGGCTGAAAGAGCGCCATGAAACCGCACGCGCCGGTGACGGCGCCGACGCCCTCGGCCTCCAGTTCTTTCGCCCCCTGTATGAACGGCTCCAGAAGTTTGGGGTCGCGTTCATTCAGGAGGCGTTCTATCGAGGAACCCCTGACTTCCTTGTAACGCACGGGAAAGTCGTAAGTCGTCGCGTTGCCCACGTTACCGGGTATACAGGGATACGCGGCGTCGAGTATCAGTATTCCTATCGGCACTCCGTCCCACGAGCGCGACTTGCTCTTTATCCTGTAGACCGTCATCGCGCCGCGCCTATATGAACGCCGGCTCCATGAAGAGGTCGTTCTCCGCGAAACGGCTCAGGCGGAAATTGTGGATGTCGACGAACGTATGCTCTCCGAAGAACATCTCTTTCGCGAGACGCCCCCCGCTGGGGCCGAATTGCAGCCCGTGGCCGCTCCATCCGCAATTCACCCACAGCCCTTCAACGGGAGTCCAGTCAATGATAGCCTGATGATCCGGGGTTACGTCGTACGGCCCCGACCACTGATGCACCACCCTGACGCCCTTGAGCGCCGGGATGCGCTGGAGGACGCTCTTGGTGACTCCCTCCAGAAATTTCGCGCTGTTTCCCGACTCCGTCGTCTTCGGTTCGTCGGGATCGTCCCTGCCGAAAAAAAAGCTGCCATTTGGAACCTGTTTGAAGTACGCGCCGTCGTCGAGGCAGAGGGTCATCGGACATTCGAACGGCTCTATGGTCTCTGTGACCAGGAGGTTGTGCCTCTCGGCGGTAACCGGCAGTTCCACGCCTACCGACGCCGCGAGCGCCGTCGACCACGGTCCCGCGGTGAGCAGAACCCTGGGCGCGCTCCAAATTTCACCGGCGACCTGAACGCCCGTTATCTTGCCGCCGGAAGCCAGCAGCTTGTCCGCCGGCGTATACGTAAAAATTCTCGCTCCGAGTTTTTCAGCGGCTCTGCCGTAGGCCAGGGTCAGCGTATGAGGATTTATGTGTCCGTCCTTTGCGCAGAACGCCGCCCCTATCATCCGTTCGACGTTGAGATACGGCCACCGCCGCTTCATCTCCTCGGGCGTCAGTATTTCGGAGGGGATGTCGAGGCTCTGTTGCAGCGAGACGTTTTTTTCGAGCTGGGCCATGCTCTCGTCGGTATAAGCAACCCACAGGTAACCCCACTGCGTGAATTCCAGGTTCAGTTCTCCTCCGAGATCGTCCTGGAGGGTAGGAAAACATTCGAGGTTGTATTTGGCCAGCCTGCAGTTGACCTCCGTGCCGAAGTGCTGGCGCAATCCCGCGGCGCTGCGGCCCGATCCTCCTGAGGAGAGGTATCCCTTCTCGAAGAGCGCTGCGTCTATTCCCTCCTTCGCCAGATGGTACGCCGCGGAGGCGCCGTGCACGCCCCCGCCCACTATAATGACGTCGGCCGTCTTTTTTGTGTTTTGGGATTTATTCTCGCTCATATCGGGGCGCCCTCCTTGCCGTAAGCGCATAATCCGAGCTTAATGGGTTTTACGGGCGGGCGGATGACCCCCGGATCTATTTTGTCCATCGGTTCTCCCGTCGCTCTGGACAGTTCTCTCAATATGATATCGCGGCAGCCTCTTCCCTGGCACGGCCCCATACCGACGCGAAGTATCCGTTTCAGCTCGTCGAAGTGACGGTAACCTTTGCCTATCCACGAACGGATCTCCTCTAGCGTTATCTCCTCGCAACGGCACACGACGATGTCGTCTTCTTTCATCTTCTACACCACCCTTATCGCTCGAACGTCGTTCACTTTTTCGGCGGGAATACTGACATGGACGACTCTTGTGCGGTCTCTGTGAGGCTCGGTGACGTTCTCCACCGTACCGTCGCACACGGCGTCGCCGGTCCTTCCGAGGCATTTCACCCTGTCGCCCTTCGCCGGAACCGGAAGCATCTCGTATGGCAGTTTCATCAGCGCGACGCCGTCGCCGAAGGTGAGATCGGCGACGAAGCAGGCAAGGCCGGGGCATTTGGCGACGCACATCGCGCAGCCCGTGCATTTTGGATAATCTATTGCGGGGACGTCGTTGATGTCCTTGAACGCGATGATAGCGCCCACCGGGCAGGAAGTGTTGCACGGATTGCAGGGTATGCGCTGCGGGCATTCCACTATCACGAGCCCGCCCTTCTTGCCCTTCCAGAGGTCGGCGGGCGGCCTGACAGCGCCCGGACGCTCCTCGGTCAAAACGCCGCTCTCGAAAACAGCCGGAGCGTTCATGGTCATTTCGCCTCCCATCCGTCGACGACGACCTGCGCGACGCCGGCGCGTATTTTATCTCCGACCTCGCCCGCGCGCAGGTTCTTCAAACGCGCCCAAAAAATCTCGAATTTTTCGGCCTTTACCTTGTACCCGAGGGATTCGGCGGCCGCGAGGCCGGCTATGCGGCCCTCTATCATCGCGGCGCTCGCTTCCTCTATGCCGCTCACGTCCCCGGCCATCCAGACGTCCCTGTTCGACGTCCTCATGTACCTGTCGCGATAGGGAACGTGTCCGCACAGATTGGGCACATACTTCATTTCGCAGCCGGCCTGCCACAGCAGTTCACCCGACGGCGCGAGGCCCACGGCGAGGCATATCGTGTCGCACTCGATTTCGGTCGGGCTCCCGACCGGATTGAACCTCTCGTCGACCTCGGTTATTTCCGCGCCCGTGACGAACACGTCTCCGATCGCCCGCTTCACCGAATGACGAAGCAGAATCGGAATGCCAAGACGCCGGATCTTGGCGGCGTGCACCCAGTAACCGCCGACTCTGGGCATCCCTTCTACGACGGCGGCGACCTCCACTCCGGCCTGCATCAGTTGATAGCTGACGATCAGGCCGATGTTGCCCGCGCCGATCATGAGGACGCGCTTGCCCGGAACAACGCCGTATACGTTCATCAAAGTTTGAACCGCGCCGGCCCCGTAGACTCCGGGGATGTCGTTGTTTGGGAAAGGGATGAGGCGCTCCTGCGCTCCGCTCGCGACGACGACTTTTCTGGGATACACGCGGAAATATTCTTCCTCGCCCGTCATCAAAGTCGCCGCGCCCTCGTCGGGATAATAGCCGCTCACGGTAGTGTCGAGAAAAGTTTTGACGCGGCCGCCGTACTGGGATATCTCGTTTTTGAGTATCTTGGCGATCTCGAATCCGCGCGTGCCCGCGAATTCGTCCTTGCTTCCGAAAAATTTGTGCGACTGCTTGACGAGCTGGCCTCCCAGATGCAGGTCGCCTTCGGCCACCATCACTTCCGCGCCCGCCCCGGCCGCTTCGGCGGCGGCGGACAATCCGGCGGGCCCGCCGCCAACTATGAGGACGTCGGTCTTGTATTCTTTCATCTCAGGCAACCCCGCCCGCGGACAGGTCTATACTGCCCCTGCCGTTCTGCGTTTCCACCTTCATGTCTTTTTTGAGCGGAGTCACGCAGGTGCGGACGTTCGGCACGCCGTCGACGACCATAAAACACGAGCTGCATTTGCCAATGGCGCAGAAAAAGCCCCTAGGGCGCCGCATCTCGGGCGTATGTCTGTAAACTTTTACGCCGTGCGCGTGAAGCGCCATCGCGATGGGTTCTCCCTCAAACCCCTCCATGTCTCTGCCGTCGAAGCTGAAGGAGACTTTTTTCCCATGCGAAAAATCCAGCACGGGATGAGAGTTGATGAGCTCCATACAGATTACCCTCCCCCTTGGTAATGTTTTTTGAAACTCAAAACTATCGTTGCGTCTGGATTTCAAGCATATCCACGCCGCGCGGATTTGTCAATGTTCGATATACCGAGCCTATAGGGCAATCACTTGCGGGCATGATGTTAATAAAATTACCTGAAGTTTCTCAAGATGATCCCGGTGCTTCCTCGGAGAAATTTCGATCAACCTCCTGATGTTTTGCAGCTTCCAATGGACGGCTGGGAGCTTTGACGCGCCTTCGACGCCGAGCAATTTCCAATCAGGTTCTCCTTTTTTAAACGAAATCAAAAAACGTCGGTCTTTCTCAGAGAGCGATTTCAATATTGCATAGAACAACTTCGACCTTGTGGCAATATAGTCGGAGTAGGTAAAAGGAATGCCGCTCATTCCGGAAAATTGGCTGGAGAAGGTATCTTTCATATCGAGTTCATTGGGGGTAAGCAATTCATAAATCGGACGATTGTGGCAAATCAGGCACACGACGAATCCTTGAATAACGGAACGATTCAACCCTTCTTCTGTTACCAGCGGATGTACGTCGAACATATCGCGAGGGTGCTGTCGGTCAAGGGCGGCGCATATTTTGCCTCCGAACAGTTCCTCTTTGGAGATCACAGGCATTTCAATGTACCGCTCCAGTATTTCCTCCGCTTTTGAGTGTATTGGCATGTTGCGAAGCGGCCACGCGCAACCGCGCATTGTCGTGTTGACTTCGATTTTTACGGATGCGCCCGGCATCCGGCATAGCAGCTTGTATTCCTGAGAGGGCGAGGTACCCCGCACAACTTCAAGCATATGCAGTTTTTCAGAGAGAGTGTGTTTTAAACTATCCAGTGCCGACGCTATCTTGGACAGTGCTTCTCCGCGTTCCGAAACGCGAGGATAACAAAGGTCGATGTCGACCGACAGGCGCGGTAACCCTCGCTCGAACAGATTGATGGCTGTTCCGCCTTTCAGGGCAAAAGAACCTTCCCTTGCTATCCACGGTAAAATTTCTAAAACGAGGCCAAGCTGATCAAGATATTTTTTGTCGAAAGAAGTCAACGCCATAAATCTACCAGCTCCCGCGGGACTACAACGCGATATTCCGGGATGTAAACGCCTTTGGGGGACAGGCTCCGTATTCCCTCTCCAAGGTCAATACGCACTGAATTCAACCGTTTCGCCCATGAGTGTCCCGATTCACGCGCGAACAACATGAACAACCTTTTTACCCTGACCGAATGGCAATGCTCAAGAAGATTTTGCAACACATGAGGCCTCAGTGTCGTGAGGTTTTCCGTCAGTTGAAACGCTTCGACAAAACCTAACCATTTTGGGACAAGATAAATCGTCTCGAGAATGCTTCTCTCGGGAGACGAGACAAACAACGAAAAAGTTCTGTAGGGTATCTCCGATATCCCCGCCGTTTCGTCGTCTATAAACTCTGTGCGGTATAACGCAAGATTTTGTAAACAGGGCTGTTTTGACACCCACTTCGGCAAAGATCGCTTACGATTTGAAAACAAGCATACTTTTTCATCGAAGAATCTCAGGTATTGCGCGTATCCGCCTACAGACAACGCCGTACTGGCTCCGATGTGAATCGGTTGGCCGATCTGCGCTTGAAGGCTTTGAACTACGCCCGGCCAATCCAGCGTATCGCCGGGCCATATATACGCACCCTGCCCGACGCGCTCAAGCCACCCATTTCTATGGTAGTATTGCTGAAGATTGCGCGATATGCCCGCCTTCTCAAGATACTGAGAAAGTAACGGAACGCCTTCTTTATGTAGTTGGGTCAAGAGTTTTATTTTTTGCTCTGAAATATTAGCCATATTATTATTTTACAGCAAAAAATAAAATATGGCTATCGTCGTTAAGCTGTGTGCCATTGAGCCGCGCGTGGTTCAGTCGTCTTTTTCGCGGATGACGAGCAGCATGGCGATCCAATAATCCCGTTCGTTCGGTTTGGCGTCGGCGATTCGATCCATGCACGTTTTTTCTGAAAGAAGAAAATCTGTCCGTACGCTTCCCCTGATGAACTGTTTTTCGGCGTTTTCGATACGCGGAACCGACGCTCCCGACGCGGACAATTTCGCCAGGGCTTGGGCGGCCAACTCGTCGTAACCGGGATGTACGAATCGGTTGCGCCTGGCGTCGTAGTAAAGGTCGCGCGTCGTCGTTCCGGTTCCTTCGGGAAGAATGGCCGAAGATTCTGTCGTCCCCGGTATGTGCAGGTAATAAATCTGCTTGGGGCCGACTCCGCCGCCCCGCCGGACGACTCTGCCGATGCGCTGGACGCGCTGTCTGGGGCTGCCGCTCATCGAAATGATGACGCCGGCGTCGGTTTCGGGCACGTTCAGCCCCTCATCCAAAGCGCGGCAGCAGACGATGGCGGTCTTTTCCCCCTGGCGGTACGACTCGAGGGAACGCCGCTTCGCCTGAGGCGGCATTCCGCTGTGATATTTACAAATTTTCCCCGGATAATTTTTTTGCAGCAAACCGAACAATTTCTCGGCGGTTTCGATCCGCTCGGTGAACAGAATGATACGGCGGTCGGGCATGAGCAGGCGTGTCAATTCCGCCCCGCAGGTCAGCCTGGCGCCTGCGGCGTGCACTGTCTCCTTGCGCCGAAGGTAGAGTACCCACAACAGACGCGCGGTTTTTCCTATATCGTCGCGGCGCTTCGCCAAAACGCTCAATTTTTGAATAACCATCCGGCCGTCCGCGTCGAAAAGAGAAGGATACGCTCGTCTGAGCGTCTTTTTGAGTTTCCTGATTTTTTCCGTGTACTCCAAGTATTTTTCTTCCTCATCGGGCGAAAAATACACCGCTATGCTGAAAACCGCGTAATCCGAAGTGACTCGGTCGCGGGACGCGTCCTCAAGAGCGTACCGGTATATCTCTTTCCCCACGGAGGGTACGAGTACCTCTTCAAAACGCTCGCCGCGCGGCGTGGCCGACAATCCCAGGGCAAAATAACGTTCCGGCGGGATATGCGGCAGAAAATCGAACACACGCGCGTTTTCGGGGCTGCCAAAATGATGGCATTCGTCACAGATCAGAAAAACGGAGTTCCCCGCTCTCGCATCCCGCATGATATGCCTTGCCGCGCACCATCTGGCGGTATTGAGCACGTACACCATAAACTGTTTGTCGGATTTTTCCTTGAGCGTCCCGTGATATAACCCCACGTCGCCGCGCCCGATCCCGAGAATGCGCTGTATATCGTCCCGCCATTGGTTTGCCAGAAAAATCTTCGGAACGATGATTTTGACCTTGAGCGCCACGTCCGGGAACTGTGCGGACAGGCGGCAGACCGCGGCCAGGGCCAGTATGGTTTTTCCCGCACCGGTGGCGGCTCCGGCGATGCCCCGGAACCCGTTTTCGGACCATCGCCGCAGGCACTCCGTCTGCCACGCGTGGAGGGTGATACTTTTCAGAGTCAACATGGACGTCTCGATAATCCCCAATCATTGACAACTATCCGCTCGATAGAGTAAATTTAGTTGTGTCCTGAAATTATATCATTTAGGCGGAGTTCTCCTGAAAGAAGAGGGATCAGATGGATTACGAGGATTTTTACGGAGAGTTCGGAGCGATCGCAAATTCTCTGAGCGAACAGTTGTCTGCCCAACAGAGGCTTCTAAAGCGAATTTGTAAAAACGTAGAAAGAGGCGACCTCAAACCGACCGCCAAAGATCTCGCGTCCGCGGCGTCCGGCGCGGAAGAGTGCGTTCGCATGGCATCGGAAATAGCGGAGAAAATCGCGGGCGTCGATATGGGCGCTTACCTGGAGTCGGGCGATTTCGCTAGGCAGTTGGTGGCTTTATGCGAGGAGAACGGCGTCAATATCAAAGGAGAGGGCGCTTCATACGAGATTTTCCCGTATCGTTTGAAAATAGATTCGCAAAACGAGGAAGTACTGCTCAACGGACGCAAGGCGGTCGGGCTGCGTCCGCGCGCTTTGGCCGCTGAACTGGCCAATGGCCGCGCGCGATTGCTGGCCGCGGCTTTCAATCCGGCTCAATACGCGTCCGAACTGGCCTCGGCTTATGACCTCGCGTTACTGGCGGCTTCCAAGGGAAAACCGGTTGCGCCTGACTCGGATATTTATCTGACGACCCTGTACAAGTTTCTGACGCCGATGCGGCGTTTTCGCAGGGAGTACGACGCGCAGGCGTATGCTTTCGATCTGGCCCGGCTTTATGCCGCGGAAACAAATGAATCGTCGGACGGGCGGCGTTTCCAGTTTGGCCCCAGCAGAAACAACAACAAAGCCATCCGGATAGTGGACCAGGCGGGGAACGAGCAGTTTCTGGCCACTATACGATTTTATCGCGAATAGAGAGGAATTGTCATGAGATGGAGTCCCGTAGATTTCGAGCGTATAAAGGAGGGGCGGCCGCCCGAGTCCGCTGAATTGCTGCGTGCTCTGTCCGTGGGAGTTGATTTCATCACCGATTTCTGGCTGGAGCAATACTTGGACGCGTATATATCCCTCGGCGGCAGCAAAATCAAATTCCTGACCGGAAGTCCCGGAAGCGGTAAAAGCCACTGCCTCGGCCTTTTTCTGGCGGGAGCCGCCGAGCGTCGGTACAGGACGGTGGCGTTGTCGGCGCGGAGTTCGTGGATTCACGATTTCAAAGAGATTTACTCGGGAGTGTTCGCGTCCGTCGATTTTGGGCTGTGCCTGAAACGGTGCGCCGACAACGCCGTCGTCGAGATGGGGTATCGTCCGGAAGACATTCCCGAGGGAATGAGTTTCGCCGACTACCTGGCGAGCCGGGATTTATTCGATCCTGTGACGAGGCGAGAACTGCGCTCTCAGCTAAACGCGATGTTCTTCAAAAATCCGCGGATCGACAGGAATTTCGCGATCGGCGCCGTACTGATAACGGGAGGCATTCTGGGACATCCGGCGCTGGAACCGGCGGCGCAGGAATTGCTCATGTCCTGGCTGTCCGGGACGAAAGGCGCGCAGCTGGCGCCGCTGCGTAAACTGGGGGTGTCGCCTTCTTGGAAACCGTCAAGGATAACCAAATACAACGCGCGCCATATGCTGCGCTCGTTGGTAGAGATAATTCGCATGGCGGGATTCAGCGGCATTGCGGTGGGAATAGACGATATGGAAATTCTCGCCGGCGCATCGTCGCTCGAGGATATACGGTACACCAAAATGAGAAGGGAGGACGCGTACGAGAGCATCCGTGAATTGATCGATGAAATCGACACTTTGAGCCATACGATGTTCGTCTTCGCGTTCAACCGCGGCCTCATCGACAATGAAACCACTGGGTTCAAGTCGTATCAAGCTCTTTGGATGCGCATCCAGAACGAGATCGAAAGCGGCAGGTTCAACCGGTTTTCCGACATCATAGACCTCGATAAAATGGCGCGGCAGCAGTACACGCCGCAGGTGCTCTCGGAGATGTCGCGCCGGCTCTCGGACGCCATGGCCGAGGCCGGAATGGAGTCCACGCCGGTCAATCCCGACGTAGTGGCCGCCATGATGCTGAAGACGGGCGACGATGCGTCGCGCCAGTCGATGCCGCGGCTTATCAATCGAATGACGTTGGGGGGCGTTTGAAATGGGCGATTTTTACGCAAGAAGGATAATCGAGGCGCTGCGTTCGGGAATATCCTCCCGCGAGGTTGGCGAGTATTTTTCCTCCGCCCGCCCCAAAATTCTGCGGGAACTCCGGGACGCGCTCGAACATCTGACCGATGAACGCCACTCGGGAGGACGGATAATATCCGGAAAATACGGCGAGGGCAAGACGCATCTCCTGAACACGGCAGCCGGCATCGCTTCACAGCAGAATATAGTGGTGAGCAGGATCACGCTCAGCAAGGAAACGCCGCTGTCCAGCCTTCACGTGCTTTACCCCAAGGTGGTGCAGGGAACTTATCTGCCCGGTTATGTCCAACCGGGGATCGATCTTTTGTTCGAGCGGTTTACCTACGGCGGCCCGGTCGCGTCGTCACTGCTGGAATTCTGCCTGACCGGCATGGACACGAACCGGCTGTACTACATACTCAAGTCGTATCTCGGCACGCGGGACGACGAGGAAAAATATACGCTGCTGGGAGACATAAGCGGCAATTTCATGACGAACACCGCCGTTCGCCAGATTTACCGGAGAATCTACAACCAGCCCGCCACATTTGACACTTCTTTCGTGGCGTCGAAACATGTAATGGATTATTTCTCCTTTTTGGAGCGGCTGTTCATCGCTATGGGATACAACGGCTGGGCGCTGCTTTTCGATGAAACGGAACTTATCGGACGGTTGAGCAAAAAGGCGCGACTGTCGGCTTATTCCAATATCGCCCTGCTGTCGAAAGCGCAGCGCTTGGAATCGACGTACAGCTTATTTGTTTTCAACGCGTCCTACGGCCCCGACGTAATCGAAGCCAAACACGAACACGCTAATCTGGAGGAGGCCGACCTGACCCCTGAAATCAAAGCGGAAATAGAATCCACACTGTCGGGCATAATATCCGCCGCGCAACTCGCGCCTCTGAACAAAGACGAAATTCTCGAAGTTCTGGCCGGAATCCAGCGCTATCACGGGCTGGCATATGACTGGCATCCTTCGCTGGATTTAGAGCCCCTGCTGACTTTCGCGGAAAAGAGCGGCTACCTTTTGCGTACGCGCATTCGCGCGGTCGTCGAAACGCTCGACCAACTGTACCAATACAGCGAAACCGATGAAATCCGGATCAACGAACTCGGCCAGCCCACGTTTGAGGAGGATGAGAGGGAAGAATCTTCCCTTGCTCCGTTCATCTAGGAGCAAACGGCCGGCGCCGATGACGAACGACCAAAGGAGAGCGATGTTCTAATGGAGAGCGGTTCGATATTGTTCGCCTTCGGTCTGACGCTTTTTGCCGGACTTTCGACGGGCATCGGCTCGATTCTGGCCTTCCTGGCAAAACAGACCAACGCGCGTTTTTTGTCGGTGAGCATGGGCTTTTCGGCCGGCGTGATGATCTACGTCTCGTTCGCGGAGATAATGACAAAGGCCCGGGCGGCGCTGTCGTCGCAATGGGGAGACACGCCGGGCGCGTGGGGAACGGCGGCGGCGTTTTTCGCCGGAATGGCGCTCATCGCGGTAATCGACAGATGCATCCCGGCGGCCGAAAACCCTCACGAAGCGCATACCGTAGAGGAGATGTCGCTCTCCCCCGCTGAGCACGCCGCGAAACATCACGGGCAGGATATGGCGAAACTGAAACGGACGGGCATATTCACCGCGCTCGCCATAGCCATCCACAACTTTCCGGAGGGACTCGCCACCTTCACGGCCGCGATCGCCGAACCGAGCCTCGGTATAGCCGTTGCCGCGGCGATAGCCATTCACAATATTCCCGAGGGGATAGCGGTGTCCATCCCCATCTTTTATGCGACCGGCGACAGGAAAAAGGCCTTCGTGTATTCATTCCTGTCGGGCCTGTCGGAACCGGTGGGAGCGCTCGCGGGATACGCGCTTTTGATGCCGTTTTTCTCCCAGGCGGTATTCGGCCTGCTTTTCGCGTCGGTGGCCGGGATCATGGTATTCATATCGTTCGACGAACTGCTGCCGTCCGCCGAGGAATACGGCGAACATCACCTCTGCCTCTACGGCCTGATTACCGGCATGGTAGTGATGGCGCTGTCGCTGCTGCTGTTTATGTAAGGGAAAAACAACAGCTACAGCGAATCCCGCGGTATAAACGCCGTCTGTTTCTTTTTCGCTTTCATCAGGACGATATGTTATTATATTACAACAGGTTTCAAAATAAATTGGGCGTCTATGCCTTGCACATGGCGCGGATTTAATGTTGAATGGGCCTTGTCGCGGCAATGACGACGGGGGTTGCGG
>JAISDQ010000062.1 GCA_031264605.1 Synergistaceae bacterium
ATTCAGGCCAAGCTGACCGCCGCGGACAACGGTTTTTCGTCCAACGGCAAAAAGGCCGTGGGCGGCGGCATGGGCTTTACCGTGAACATGGTGAACGGCCAATTGGTAATAGACGCGCCTCAGACTTCGTCGTCCGGTTCGGCGACGACGGTTGCCACTCTTTCCGAAAAAATCACCAGAGGCTCCGGAGCCTCCGATTATCTTCCGTTCTTCCCCGAGACCTCCGCGCCGGTCAACGGAGCGCTCAAGGTTTATTCGGGCTCGACGGTATATCAGGAGGGAACGGATTTCCGCCTGGTGGCCGAAACCGTCGAGGACGCGGACGGAAACTCCCTCCTGACGAGCCGCGTCGAGTGGTACGAGGGAAAGGGGCCGCAGTCGTCGTACTACGTCGATTACACCTATTCCCCCGGCGCTATATCCTACTCGCTCATCGAGGGCTCCGGCCCGACTACTTCCGAAATCGCGAAAGGCTGCAACGACCTCTCGATGCTTGGCCTGCACCATGACATGAGCAAACTGTCGCTCGCGAGCATGGGGATAACCACGGAGAGTACCGACTACGGCAAGAGCGGGTATATAGAGTTCGACTCGGAGGCGTTCATCGCGCAGATGGAGAGCGACCCCGATATCGCCGGCGGCGCGATGCTGTCTTTCATGCGCGATTTCGACGTATATATCGGCAACCTCGTCGACAGCTCCCAGGTGCTGGTGGCCGGGCAGATAGTGACCAAAGGCCGCATCGCCACAGCCTTGAACACCATATCCACCCAGCAGACCACGCTCAACGACCGTATAACAAAACTGAACAAACAACTGGAGGAAAAACAGACCGCCCTTTACAAGCAATATTCCGACATGGAAGTGGCTATACAGAAACTGAACGCGCAGATGTCGAGCCTGTCCAGCTACCTATCGACCATGAGCAGTTCCTGAAAAAACCAAAAAACGCGCGAGACGCCTCCCGGACACGCTCGGGGGGCGTCTCGCGTCAATCGGTCAAACCTGGAAGCCGGCTGATTCTTCCTTAAGTTCGGCGGCCATGCCGGCCAGCCGATTGCAGGCCGCCGTGATTTCCTCGTTGGCCGCCAATTGCTCCTCCGTGTGGGATGACACGCCGTTCAGATCGGTGATGTTCGTCTCGCTCATGCTCTTTACCCCTCCGATGTGCCTGGCGAGGTCACGGTTGCCGGAGGCGATTTTTTCGATGGACGAGGCGACGCCCTTTATCCTGTCCGACAGGGAGATGATCGATTCGGCGATCCCGTCGAAAATCTCACCCGCGGAGTTGACGGTCCCGACGCCCTCCGCCGCGCCGCTCGCCGCGGACTTGGCGGCTTCCACCGTCTGCTCCATCTTGCTCTGGTTGTCTGAGATTAGGGAGGCGATTTTCCGCGCGGCGTTGCTCGAACTCTCGGCCAGGTTTCGGACCTCCTCCGCGACGACTGCGAATCCTCTGCCGTACTCTCCGGCCCTCGCAGCCTCGATGGCGGCGTTCAGCGCCAGCAGGTTGGTCTGCGTGGCTATGGATGAAATCAGGTTCACGATCTCGCCTATCTCGTGATAGCCGCCGGCGAGCATTACGGCGGCGTCCTGCACGGCGGAGGACCCGGCGCCTATTTCTTTCATCTGCCTCATGGCCCTCTCGACCATGGATTGCCCGTCGCTCGCGTTCTTCGAGGTCTCCGAGGCTATATTGTCCACCTCGCGGGTCACCTCCAGAACGTTTTGGGCTATGCCGTATATTTCGTTCGCGGCGGCGAAAATGTTCTCCGTCTCGTCAGCCTGCGTTCCCGTGCGGCTGACGACGTCATACATGGCGCGGCTCACCTCTTCGGCGGCCAGCGTGCAGTTGTTAGACTGAGCCTGAAGTTCCGCGCTGGCGGACGCCAGGTTTTCGGCGTCGGCGTTCACCCTCGTGACGAGGCCCGACATATTTTTTTTCATGATGGCGAATCCCTCGGCCAGCTCCCCGATTTCGTCTTTCGAACGAACGCGCGTCGGGGATTCCCGAAAATCGCCGCTCTCCATGAGGAGGCATTCGTCTCTTAGCAGGGAGATGGGCGCCGCGACCTTTTTGCTGATCACGGTGACAAACACGAAGGCAATAGCTATAAAGAGCGCCGAGATAACCGCCATTGTCCTGAAAAGGGCGTTCACAGCCCTGTCGATCTCGGCGAGAGGGGCCATCACGGCTATGGCCCAGTGTTGGCCGCCCTGGAGAGCGACGGGAACGAGCACGCCGTCATACCGGACGCCGCCGAAGAAGTAACCCCCCGCGGCCGCCTCGCTCCAATTCGACGACACCTTTTGGAACATGCCGAGCAAATCATCGTCGATTTCGGTGATACTCAGATTCGCCGCACGGTCGACGTACTTAACGCCGACGCTCAGCGTCCCGACAAACTCGGGAACCGAGGGATTGCATATCATAAGTCCGGTTTTGTCCACAATAAAGCCGTAGCCGCTTTCTTTGAATCTGATGTTATTGGTGAGGGAATCCAGCCTCTCCAGGTTGTACGTCGCCCCGAGGATTCCGACGAGTTCGCCGCCGTTCACGACGGGCTCGCACACCATGACAGACGGTTTCCCGGACGAACTCGATATCGTCACGTCGGAAACGTAAGGCGCTTTAGTCCGGGACACTTCCTTGAAGTACCCCCGCTCCCCCGCGTCGAACCCAGTGTTGTTCGATCGGATCGCCGAACCGTCCGGCCAGACGAAGAAGAGCACATCGAAGGCGTTCATCCTCTCGAACACGTTCGACATGAGATATACGATCTGCTCCTTGTCCTTCCCCTCCCTGATCGCGGGCATGTCCGACAGTACCCTGAGATAACCGGACAGCGCGTCCATGCTGTCCCTGATCTGTTCGGCATAGCGGACGCCTATCGCCGCGGCGACCTCCCTGCTCTCGGAAGACAGGGCTCTTCGGGAAAAATTGTAGCTCACGACGGACAGTATCATGAAAGAAACGACAAATACGGGGAGAAACGCCTTAAGCAGCCTCGATTGAATGCTCTTCTTCTTGAATATGATCATATTATCAGCCTCATTCCCAATTGCGCGCGCGCAGCCGCAGTATTTTTCCGACGTTGATTCCTCCGTTTTCTATCGGAAATTCCGGCAGTATATTTTACACGCAACGGCGGTTTAACGCCAAATATAAATATAGTTCTTTAATGTAATAAAACGTAATGAAATGTTTCCTGAAATATCAACCGAATGCCGCCCCGCATAGACGACCCCGCCTCCGGGTGCGGATATGAAATATTGGCATGAGGGAGCGGAGCTTTTACGATATGCCGTAAGATATTCCGAAGGGCCGAAAACTCTCAATCTGTCTCGCGCGTTTACGCTTTCAACTCCATATAAATAAGCGGAAACAGCCGCTCGGCCGCGCCCGTACTTGAAGAGTCCCATCCGCGAACATTTGACGATAAACCGCTGTTTTTCGTGGCCGGGTTTTCTATCGTTGACAAGCGGCCATAAAAATATATAATAACGATAATCGATATCAATAACGAAAGAGGATATTCCGAATGGGGCGGTACAGCAAACAAAATGAGTTAATTATAAATTCGTTCAAGAACCGCCGCGACCACCCGACGGCGGAAACGCTGCACTCGGATTTGAAATCTCTCGTGCCAAAAATCGGTATCGCCACCGTCTATCGCAATCTCGTGAAGGCGAGTCAAAACGGTGAAGCGCTGCGGATAAGCGTTCCGGGCGGCGCGGATAGGTTTGACAGTTGTACGGCCCGTCATATAAATCTGTATTGCGCCGAGTGCGGCAGGATACTTGACTTGTTTCCCACTGAGAGCGAATGGACGGGAATAATGGGACTGCTAGGCGGAGCATCGCTTTCGCAGATAGTAATTCACGGCGTTTGCAAAGAATGCCGTGAGAAAAAAGGGGAGGCAGTAAAATGAAGACGTATGTGTGTAAGGTTTGCGGGTATGTCCACATAGGGGACGCGCCGCCGGTAAAATGTCCGAAATGCGGCGTCGGCGCGGATAAGTTTGTGATTGACGAGGTCGCCGCCGGCGGCGGCGGCAAAATTTCAAACAAAACCCGTTCTTTCACGACGCTTGGTATCGAATACGCGCACCGTTTTTTG
>JAISDQ010000094.1 GCA_031264605.1 Synergistaceae bacterium
GCGTCTATCTCCATGATGCACGTATCGCGCTTCGCGGAGGAATTCGTATACTGGAACTCGTCCGAGTTCAGGTACATAGCGATAGATGACAGCTTCTGCACCGGCAGCAGCATGATGCCCCAGAAGAAAAACCCGGACATTGCCGAACTGCTTCGCGGAAAGGTCGGCAGGGTGTACGGCGACCTCGTCGCACTGCTGACTGTGATGAAGGGTACGCCGATGTCGTTCAACAAGGATTTTCAGGAGGATAAGGAAGCAATGTTCGACGCTATGGACACGTGGAGAACCTCCGTCGCGATACTGTCCGCGATGCTGCGCAAGACGGAGTTCCGAGCCGACGAGATAAAGCGCCATTTGAACAGCGGTTTTCTCGTCGCGACTGACATAGCCGACAGCCTGACGCGTCAGGGCGTTCCGTTCCGGGAGTCTCACGAAATCGTCGGGAAGATGGTCAAATACTGTGAGAATAAACCGTGCGGGTTCGAAGATTTGAAGAAGGACGATCTCATGGCGATAGACGCCCGCTTTGAATCTCTCACACTGCCGGACCTTTCGATGATGGGTTGCGTAAAAGCGAGGGCAACGTTTGGAGGCACGGCTCCGTCGGAGGTAGGTCGTCAGATAAAGGTGGGGGATGAGTGGCTGAACGGGGTTGTCAGGAATAGCTGACCGAGACAGATTGTATTCGGAAATAACTGAACCGACCTCGGCGAGTGGGGCAAGGTCGGTTTTTGTTTTTCCAGGCAAGATTCACAGCCTGCCCGAGATATATTTTTTAACCGTCTTGTAATACGGAACGAGCGAATCGGCAAACGGCGTCTCGCCTCTCCACAGGGGGAAATCCAAGAGGGGGGCGGGGCGCAGCGTTTCGGGAGACAGGTTTTCGAGTGCGTTCAGCTCGTCGGGCAGTCCGCTTGGGCAGTAAAAAGCCGCGTCCGCCGGCGGCGGAGCGATATCTTCGTTCGTGTGGAGTTCCTCGCCGCGTTTTTGAGGTTCGTTCGAAACTGGAGCGCGGGCGGCGAGCGATATTTTTTCATCGGCCGGGGCGCACAGCAACTCCAGCAGCTCCTGTTTTTCGAAACCGCGCAGACGCATCAACATGAAAGGATCGCGGTCGAACGCCGCGGCGGCCACGTAAACGACCGCCAGGATATGCTCGCAGATATCCCCAGGTTCGGGACAGCCGCACCACTTCCTGCTCTTCATGAAGCGGTGAAACGACAAGGCCATGCCTGAGGATTTGAATATGTCGTCGAGTTCGCAGGGCGCGGCGCCCATCAGAAGCGCGGCCTTGTATTTCGCTTTTTCGCGCAGACGGTTCAATACGTCCTCGAGCGCGCGGACGCCGGGAGGCGCGGTATAAATCCGCACCGCGTAGGGCTTTTTGCGTTTTCCCTGAACCTCGCCTTCGATGAGGCCGGGCGAAATACAAAGACCCACGACGCGGCTGTTTTTGACGCATCTCTTGGCCGCGGCTATCTGCCTGGAGGACGCCGCTTCGCCCAAACGGCATATCAGGTCTTCCGTCCGCGGGCTCGGGTTCTCGAACTCCGAACAGGCCCTGATGCCGGGGGGGCGTCCTCTTTTGCGTTTGGGCAAGTTCACGGTCTCACCATCCGGGGGGACAGGGCGATGAGCTTTCTGAGTTCCCTGTCGGACAATTCGGTGACCCAGTTGTCGCGTTCCATGATTACGCCCTTCGCGAGCGTTTTTTTGGACGCTATCATTTCGCCTATGCGCTCTTCGAGCGTTCCCTTACAGCAGAATATATGAACCTGCACGTTGGAGGTCTGGCCGATTCTGTAAGCCCTGTCGACGGCCTGCGTTTCGACCGCCGGGTTCCACCACCGGTCGTACATCACGACGTGGTTCGCCCTGGCGAGGTTCAGCCCGACGCCTCCGGCCCGCAGCGACAGGACGAAGAACCTCGGCCCCCCGCTCTCCTGAAAAGCTCGCACCATCTTGTCCCTGTCGGCCCTCGGCACTCCTCCGTGCAGGAAAAAAGCCTCCCGCCCGAAATGCTCCTGGAGCTGGTATTTGAGGATTCCGCCCATTTCGACGTACTGGGTGAATATGAGCGTCCGGTCGCCGGTTTCGTACATCTCCTCCGCCAGCGACATGAGCCTTTCCAGTTTCGACGAGCGTTCCGGGCCTAAATCCCCGTCCTTCACGAGCAGGGACGGATGGTCGCATATCTGTTTCATCCTGGTCAGGCCGGCCAGAACCATGCCCTTTCTCTTTATGCCTGACGCTCCCTCGAGTCCCCTCGTGAATTCGTCGGCGACGGCCGAATACAGTTTCATCTGTTCGCGTTTCAGCCCGCAATATTCCATCGTCTCTATCTTGCTGGGGAGATCCGGCGCTATCGCCGGATCGGTCTTGAGCCGGCGCATTATAAACGGCCGCACGGTGTTCCTCAGTTTTTCCATCGCGGCGGAGTCTTGCGCGGATATCGGTTTGACGTAAGCGTTGGCGAAATGCCTTCGGCTCCCAAGCATGCCCGGCATCAGAAATTCCATGATCGACCATATATCGCCGACGTGATTCTCGATGGGCGTGCCGGTGAGCGCTATTCTCCAGTCGGCGGTGAGGTTTCGCGCGGCGCGCGCGTGCCTCGTCTCGGGATTCTTGATGTTCTGGGCCTCATCCAGGATAATTCCGTGCCAATCGATATTTTTGTATAATTCGGCGTCGCGGTGAAGCAGGGCGTAACTCGACACCACCACGGCGCTCGATCCCGCCGCGCGGGCAAAGGCCGCGCCGCGCCGTCTGTCGCGCCCGTGATGTATATAAAGCGGCAGGGACGGGAAAAATTTCTCGGCCTCCAGCCTCCATGTCTCGATGACGGACGTCGGGCAAATCAGAAGCACGGGACGCGGACGGCCCATATCGCGATACCGCTGAATGAGCGCCAGCGCCTGAATCGTTTTGCCCAGCCCCATATCGTCCGCCAGACACGCCCCGATGCCGAGCCCCGACAAAAACGCGAGCCACGAGTAACCGAGCTTTTGATAAGGACGCAGTTCTCCCCTCATGTTGTCCGGCGCGGAGAGTATCTCGGCCGGCGTCTCGTTCCGCAAAGCGCCGTATATCGATTCGAGTTCCGGCATATCCGAAAAACCGTCGATAAAAGGATCCTTTATCGCGAGACGTATGGCGTCGACGGACGGCATATCCTCGGGTATGCGGCCGAGATGGAGCATGACCGCCGAGACGCGTTCGCGCGATATGTATACCCACTCTCCCCTCAGGCGAATCAATGGGCAATCGTCATCCATTATCGCGCGCTTTTCCTCGTCCGACAAAACGGTTCCGCGCCACGCCAGCCGCCACCGGAACGGTGAATTTTCGCCGCGCGTTCCCCTGATCGTGAGTTGTTCGGACGAATTTTCTTCCCACCAATCCGGGTAAATCACTTTCACGCCCATTTCGGTCAATTCGGGGGCGTGGTTTCGCAAAAAATCGGCGGCTTCGGCCAGCGTCAACGGGCATCCTTCGGGAGCGGGCAGTTCGAGGCTTCTATTGACGGGGGGGAATATCGCGCCGATTCTGCCGAGCGTGAGAAGCGTATAGCGCCTCATATAGCCTCCGGTTTTGGGGGCGGTGTCCGGCGCGTTCCAAACGCCGCGCGCGGGGACTGTTCCGCCCGACGCCTGGCAGACGAACGAATACTCCAGACTCCACCTGCCGGGGTTTTTCTCGCCTCCCGAGAGCGTCACCGCCAGCTTGAAGGGAACGTGCGACAGCCACTCGTAACAATCGCGCCACTCCTTCACTTCGCGGTATATGGATTCGAGCGACCGGCTCAGGCCATCCGTCTCGCCCATCCAGCCAAGAGAACGGATCCATAGCGCGTGCGGGTTCAGCGCGTCTACCAGCTTTCCGCGGCGTTTTCTCTCGCGGGCGCTCTCGGCCGGGCAAACGGCGTGTTTCATTATCGCTTTCATCACCTTGCGCGACGACGCGTCCGCGTCGCCGTTTCCCTTTCGCGTCCACGCGTCCCGGATAAGGCCGTCGGCGAAATAGGAGATCATATCGCGCAGTACGGTTTCGGCAGGCGTATCCTCGCGTCCGGGAAACGCCGCCAGCGCGCCGGGCATCACGCGGCACAGCCTTCGGTACCGCGCGGCGTCGTCGCCGGCGAGCATCGGCGTCCAGAGGGATTCATACCTGTTTCCGTCTTCCGAAGCCCTGATATCGGGCAAAAATCTTCCGCGCTCAAGCATCGAGACGACGAAAGAGCGGCATTCCATCACGTAACAGAGATCGAGCGCGGCCATGAGCCCGTTTGTCAGAAATCTGCCGTCGGACGACACGGCTTCGCGCGAGGTGAAAAATTCTCTCATGCCCGCCAAATCCACGGCGCCGATGGGAAGCGCGTCCGCCGTCCAAATCTGCGGAGACGCTTCTTTTACTCCGCGCGCGTACAGTTTGGGAAGTTCTCCGAGGAGAGGTGTCGACGGAATCGGATATTTTCCGCCGACGGTCGGCAGTCTCAGCTCTATCTTTACGGCGCGGAGCGGGGAAGAATACTCGAATTCCCCGGAGGACAGAACCTCGATAATGCGCTCGGCGCCGGCAGCCCAGGGATGATGGGGCGCTGATCCCTCCTCTGCGCGGCGTCTGCCCCTGAAATTCCTGCCCGAAAACGAACGCTCCCCCCAAATGAAGAAGCCTTCAGCGTAGCAACAGTGGAGAATCAGCAACTTCCGCCACCCCGGAGTTCAATCCTCAAAACAGCCTCCCCCGATGAATTCGCGCAGTATGGAGAGGTTCGGCACGTCATCGGACGGTATGACGGGCGCGAAACTGAGCATGGACAGAAGGCGCGACGCCTCGCCGTAGGCGGGAGAATCTTCCGGCACGGAGCGCAGCAGAGGTTCCGCGTAGCCCTTCAGCACCGATATCTCGTAGACCATCGACGAGTTGAAGAGCATGTCGGCTTCCTCCTCGTAGGGGAAGATATGTTTGTGCGAACCCTTCACCACCGACGGCCACATGAGGAGCGTGTGTTCGGGCCCGTGTCCCCTCCTGCGGTAATCGCGCACCAGCCTGCGCAGCAAGCGCGTGTCCGTGGTGCCGATCCTGTTGTGCGCGTCGAGATTGACTCCGGTGAGAGGCGATATGAATACCTTGTATTTGGATTCCCTCGGGATATCGGCGGTGAGTTTGTCGTTGAGCCCGTGAATGCCCTCGATAATCAGGATGTCGTCCAGATTGAGCCTCAGCCTGTGCCCCGGTTTCCGCGTGCCGGTGACGAAATCGTATCTTGGAAGCTGCACTTCCTCGCCCGACAGGAGGGCGTTTATCTGTTCGTTTATCAGTTCGATGTCGAGAGCTTCCAGAGCCTCGAAATCGTAGCCGCCGTTTTCGTCGAGCGGAGTTTTGTCGCGATCGACGTAATAATCGTCCAGCTCGATGGTGATCGGGTTTTTGCCGCTCACCTGGAGCTGTATCGCGAGACGCTTGGAAGTGGTGGTTTTCCCCGAACTGGACGGCCCGGCAAGGCAGAGCAGCTTCACGCCGGGGCATTCGATTATTCTGTTGGCTATTCGGGACAGGGCTTCGCCGTGGAAAGCCTCGGATATCAGTATCAGATCGAGCGATTTTCCTCTTGCCACGCGCTCGTGAAGGCTGTACATGGTGGAGAGCCCCAGCACGTCCAGCCAGTTCGCGTATTCGCGAAACACGTCCATCAGTTTCGGCACGACCTGAAGCGGGGGAAGCGTGTCCGGGGCCGTTATCGACGGGAAACGCAGCAAAAATCCGGGCGCGAAACAGTTGAGATCGAACGTCTTGATGACGCCGGTGGAGTACGCCAGGGGAACGCCGAAATAGCCGTACGCGCCGGCGCATCTGTAGAGCATGACAGGGTCAGTTCCCCTGCATTGAATGAGCCTCGCCCTGTCCACGTCGCCCTGGCGTTCGAATATCCTGCGCGCTTTGTCCAGAGGAAGAGTGGCGAGCTGGATGGGGAACGCGGAGGCCGCCATCTTCTCCATTTCCTCCTTCACGCGCGCGATTTGTTCCTCGGTGGCCGACTCCCTTTGAAATTCGCAGTAGTAACTGTCGCTCATCGAATATTTTACGGACACGTCACGGTCGAGCGCCCTCTTGCAGGCGATGGCCAAAAGAAAAGTGAGCGTGCTTCGGTAGATTTCAGCCCCCTCGAATGTCGACGTGTCCACGAACTCCACGTCGGCCTCGTCGTCGACGACCCAGCTCATGGGGCGCAGTATCCTGTTGACCCGCCACGCCATGACGAGTCCCGGGTCTCTGCCGCCGAAATTCGTAAACGACAGCACCTCGTGCCCCATTATCGGCGTGTCCGAGTATATCTTCTGAATCTTGTCGCCCTCGATTACGTTCACAAGAAACCCCATAGTTCATATTCCTCCGGCTGAACGGTTTAAATTGACACATATCCGAAAAGACATGTAAAATAATAATAGCACGTGATGAGGAAACGTACTTTTTATTGTATCAGCAACGGGCGTTTCGTCAATTTTAAGATTTCGGAATCCATGTTTCGATACGTGCGGAAAGGTTTGTTTTATGCGCGGAATTTCGGCGGAAAAAATCATGCGGCGCTTTCTCCTGCTCTCGCTCGCGGCGCTCTTGTTCATTGGGCGCGCCGAGGGCGCCGCCAAACATATATTTCTCTTCATCGGAGACGGAATGGGAACGGCGCAGAGAAACGCCGCCGAAATGTACCTGGCGGGTATGAGGGACGCGCTGGGGGACGTCACGCCCCGCGAGGCGCAGCTCGCGATGAATTCGCTGCCGGCGCAGGGATTCATCATAACCGATTCGCTCTCGGGCGTCACGGACTCGGCCGCGGCCGGTACAGCGCTCGCGTCGGGGCATAAGACGCTAAACGGAGCGGTGGGGATGAATCCCAAATCCGGCGAAAAATTCGTCTCGATTGCTGAAACGGCCCATCGCAGGGGAATGAAGACGGGCGTGGTCACGTCGTCGTTCTTTCAGGACGCCACTCCCGCCGCGTTCTACGGACAGGCGAAAAAGAGGACCGAACATTATTCCCTCGGTGTTCAACTGACCGACAGCGGACATGAGTATTTCGGCGGAGGCGGCTTCCGAAACCCCAAAGGGCGCGACAAAAAAAGCGCCGACCTTTACGGCGCGGCGTCGTCTAAGGGATACGCGGTGATTCGCGATCTCGGGGAGCAAGCGGCGGCTGGCAAGGTAATAGCGGTGCATCCCAAAGCGTCGAACGGATACATGCCGTGGGTCATCGACGAGAGGGGCGGCCCGTCGCTGGCCGATCTCGTGGATTACGGGATCGGGCGTCTCGACGGCGATGACGGGTTTTTCATGATGGTGGAAGGCGGAAAAATCGACCTGGCCTGCCACGCTCACGACGCCGCCGCCGCGGTGCGCGAGACGATAGAGTTTGACGAAGCTGTGGAGCGCGCGCTCGAATTCATGAAGCGGAGGCCCGAGTCGACCCTAATAGTAGTCACGGGCGACCACGAGACGGGAGGCATGACGTTAGGCTCCTTCAATACGGAGAGCAATACCGTCTACGATACGCTGTCGCTCCAGCAAGGCTCGTACTCCGTTTTCGAGCGCCGCACCGCCTCCAAAAAGGGCGAAAAAATGGCCGACGCCATGGATGCCGCGAAAAAATTCTTCGGGCCGTGGCTAACTGTCACTCCGGATATCGAAAAAGCGTTCAAGCTGAGCGCGATGGACGCCAAAAAGAGAAAGACCGCCGTTGCGGACTATAACAAACGGTACTCCGCTTACGATCCGTTTACGGTCGCCTGCATGGCATTATCGAACGCGCAGTGTGGAATCACATGGTCGACGTTTGTCCATACCGGCAAAAAAGTGCCTGTATCGGCGGCCGGAGCCAGCTCCGAACTGTTCGCCGGAGAATACGAAAACACCGGCATATGTGACAGAATACTGTCCGCCATGAACGACGGTCAATGATGAAACAAAACGCTATAAGAGGAGAATAAAAGTGGAAAAAATCAAAAAAATAGGGCTGGTAGCCCATGACGCCAGAAAGCAGGACATGCTCGACTGGGTGCGTTACAATGCCGCGACGCTCGCCCCCCACAGAATAATCTGTACCGGTACCACCGGCAAGCTCATCGCCGAAATGTTCGCGAAGGAATTTCCGAAGCTCGATCTCAATCTGACGTGCCTGAAATCGGGTCCCCTTGGCGGCGACCAGCAGATGGGCGCTCTCATAACCGAGGGAAATGTCGACATACTCATCTTCCTCACGGACCCAATGACGACGCAGCCGCACGACGTAGACGTAAAAGCGCTCGTGCGCCTTTCCACCGTTTACAACACCGTAATCGCCTGCAACAAATCGACGGCCGACTTCGTGATAAGCTCTCCGCTCTTCGCGGAACCCTACGAACCGGTAGTGCACGACTATTCGAACTATCTGCTGAGAGAAGCCGCTGATAAGACGAATTGGTGAATACCGAGAACCGCGGGTTGGTAAGGCCGCGTTGACATAACAGGGGATGAAACGCGCGGAATTGTCAGGAGAATGAATTTCACGCCGGTTGTTCAAGCGAAATCCAACCGGCATGAATCCGGGAATTACGACAAAGAGCTTCCCTAACCAATTTATGCTTGGCTTACTCGTTTGCGCTTGATTCTTTGTTCATGCTGTTTCGCGATGCGTTTGCCCTGGGACATTGTCACAGACGAACGACAATATTTCTGAAATCATTGCCGTAAAATACCGCTTCTGCTAGAATACAACGGTCAAGGTGCTGTTTGACGCGCAAAAAAATCAATCGACAAGAGGTCAGGTGTGGGGGATATGGCGGTACAAAAAAATCCCGACGTCGAGATAATGACTCGCGGCGGCTACGAAAAACTCAAGAACGAATTGACCATTCTGAGAACCGATAAAAGGCTCGAAGTAGCGCGAAAACTGGAAGAAGCCCGAGCTTTCGGAGATTTGAGCGAAAACGCGGAGTATCATGCCGCCAAGGAAGAGCAGGAAAAACTGGAGGGCCGTATAAGCAGGCTCGAATACAAACTCAACAAAGCCAAAGTCGTCGACGTCGACGACATCGATACCAGCCACGCGAATCTAGGTACCACGGTGAAAATAAAAGACCTCGACAACGACGCGACGTATTCTTACATGATAGTTGGCACGGAAGAATCAAACCCCGCTGAAAACAAAATTTCGGTATCGAGCCCTGTAGGGAAAGCCATAGTCGGACGTGCCATGGGGGAAGAAGTGAGCGTGCGCACTCCAAAAAGCGTAAGACGCCTGAAAATAATGACCATAACGGCGCCGAGATAGGACGGTAACGCATCTGTTTATAATGTAGGCATATATCAGAAATTCAGGGTTAGAGAGCTATATGTTCATAGTGGTAATCCAGTACTCGCTGGGTGTTGTCTTTGATATTCGCTCTTGATGGAATGTTATCATTAAAACCGAAGTTATCGCTCATCTTTTGCTCTCCTCCTTATATAAAATTTCTTGAAAATGATAGAAATGAATCAGCACAAAAACTTGCTTACTCACTAAAAATATTCCCTTTTCACAGAAAGTCAATGATAAAATATTTTCTGCGCAGCCGCAAGGAGATGATATGACTTGGAGAATGAACAAAAAGAAAACGACGGCCACTGGCTTGATTTCGCTTGGAAAGACGTGCTTTCCCTCTGCATAGAGGACGCCATAGAGTTTTTCCTGCCGGGGCTCGCTCGTAAGAGAGATTTTTCGAGGAAAATAGAAAAAATTGGGGATAGTTTTCCCCGCATCGGCGCTGAAAGCGACAAAGGCATGAGGATTTCGGATTTGGCCTTCTCTGTGCCGGTTATTGACGGGACAATTCGCAAACTCGGCCTCTTCACGGAAAGTCAGCACAGGGACGATGAATCGTTTGAGGCCCGGATGTTTCAGACCTTCTACCGCATGATGGACAACTTGAAGGAACAAATCACGGCTCTCGCCATATTCACCGGCGACGCGAAGGACAGGAACGAGTACCGCTACACGGATTATGATAATCTGTTATTGTTGTTCCGGTATAATACATATCATATTTTGAGCCAGACTATTGAAAACCTGCGCCGGGACGAACGGAAGTTCGCTCCTGTAATTCTCGCGGCACGCATGATGCTGGAGGCGAAGGGAGTACCGGGAAAACGCGAGAATTACGCTCTTGAACTATTGAAAATCCTGCGTGAACGGGGATATGATATTGAACGAAAAAGAAATATAATAAAATTCGTCAGGAGAATCCTGCGTTTAGCGAAAAATGACATCAACCCGGAGATAAGGAGGAAATTTGTGGTGACTACGATTCCGATGGACGAGGTAAAGCGCGAGATATATATCAGGGACGCGAAAGAGGAAAGGTCTTTTGAGATAGCTAAATCTCTTCTCGATGACGGGATTTCGGCTGAAGTTGTGTCAAAAAATACCGGCCTCGATTTAGAGGACGTACTTGGCCTTATCGACCTGTGACGGTAATACGAGTGTTTTAAAACCGCCCGCTACGGGGTGAATATTCGTGCCGGATGATGCTCGCCCGCGGGTGTCCCTTGTCCGGCGGCCACGGTAGAACGGCAATGTATCTGTTTATAAGGTCGGTATATATCGGGAC
>JAISDQ010000143.1 GCA_031264605.1 Synergistaceae bacterium
AAAATACAGAAAAGCTCTGGGGGGAGGTCAGCGGCAGACAGGCGTCGCGGCCGCGGCTGGACTTATCGCGCTCAAAAAAATGCGGCGCCGCCTCCCGGACGATCACAAAAACGCCGCCGCGCTCGCGGAAGGTCTCACCGCGGCCGGTTATGACGTAGAAGCGACGCCCAGGCGCACAAATATGGCGTATTTCGGCGTCGGCGAACATCACGGGGACGCCGGGGCGTTCGCCCAAAAATGCGCGGAACGCGGATTGCTGGTGGGCGTGGCCGGCGAGGGAAGGATACGGATGGTCACGCATCTCGGCGTGGACGAAAACGCCGTGGCCGCCGCTATAGATATATTGAAGGATTTGGGCGCGCGGAGGTAGGCGGGGTTGTCGGGCGGACTGGTCGATAGAGATGAAATAGAGAGCGCCTCTTCGCGGCTTTTGTCGTTTGCCGGAAGCAAGCCGGATCTGATGGGCGCGGACGTGTTGTTTTCGCGGGGAGAGACGTTCTCGCTGAGCCTTTTGGACGGTTCCCCGGAGGAAAACACGTGCGGAGTGATGGGCGGAATATCGCTCAGATGCGTAGCGAAGGACGGCCGTCAGGGTTTGGCCTTCTCGAACATGTCGGACGGCGTTTCGCTCCGCGATCTGATGGAATGGAGCTACGCCAATTGCGCCGCGTCCGAGCCGGACGAGGGGGTTTCGCTGTTCGGAGGGCCGGCGTCGTTCGACGAAACGCCGCTCGAACTCTTTGACGAAAGCATGGCGGGCGCGGCGAACGGAAAATTCAGGATGAAAATATGCGAAGAGATGAACGAAATCGCCGGAAGCCATGACCCGAGGGTGGTATCGGTGCGTTCCTCGGCGTGGAGCCACGGCATGGGCGTATCGTTTTACGCTTCTACCGAGGGGATATCCTTTTGGAGGCGCGGCACTAACGCGTCGTGCGGGGTTTCCGTCGTCATGAAAGACGGGGACGCGTTCGAGATAGGAGCGCACGGCAGGGTCGAGAGGTTCATGAGCGACCTCGACGCGCCCGTTATAGCGAAAACCGCCGTCGAAAGGACGCTTCGCGTTCTGGGGGGGCGTCCGGTTCCGACCGGAAAATACACTCTGATGCTCGAACCGGAAGTGTCGGCCTGCCTGATGGACGAGATAGGCGATATGTTCTGCGCTTCCGAGGTTCACAAGGGGCGTTCGCTCATGGCGGGGCGGCTCGGGAACGAAGTCGCCGGAAAATCCGTTACACTGGAGGACGACGCGAGGATACCGAGAAAGCTCGGGACTTCGGCCGTCGACGCGGAGGGCGTTCCCACGGGACATACCGTCCTGATAGACGGCGGTATCGCCCGCGCTTACATGTACAATCTTCAGCACGCCGCGAAAGACGGCGTGAAATCCACCGGCAACGCCTCGCGGGGTTTCGCGGGCCTGCCCGACGTCAGCGCGTCGAACCTCGTTTTGCGTCCGGGAACCGAAACTCCCGAAAGTTTGATGAAAAACGTGCGGCGCGGCGTGTTCGTCACCGAACTGATGGGGCTTCACACGATAAATTCGGTGACGGGCGACTTTTCTCTGGGGGCCAAGGGCGTATATATCGAAAACGGCGAATTGCGCGGCCCCGTCGCCGGAATAACGATAGCCGACAATCTCATGGATTTCCTGAAAAAAATCATCTCGGTCGGGAACGATCTCACGTTTTTCGGTTCCACGGGCGCGCCGACCGTGATCGTGGAGGGGGTCGCAATTGCGGGAGAATAAACTTAAACTCGTGACGTTTTTCGCGGCGGCCGTCTGCCTGGCCGTTATGTTTTCCGTGCCGGGCGGTTTCGCCGGCGCGGCGGAAATGGACATAATGCAGGGCGAGATAAGGAAAGGTTCCGTAAATGTCATGGAGAAGGGCGGCATGACGTTTGTCGCTCTGGATGACGTGATGGCGCGCCTTGCCTTCGCCCCTTCCCCCGTCAGCGGAGGATTCGTCGTCACCTACTCGGGCAGAAAGGTAGAGTTCTGGAACGGGTCGAACGCCGCGCGGGTGAACGGCTCGGTCAGCGCGCTCGCGGCGGCCGTCGAATACGACGGAACCCACTGGTGGGGAGAGGCGTCGTCGTCCATACAGACGGTCAGGCTTTTTTTGTCGAGCATCTCGCGCCCGTCGGATATACGCCTCGCGTCTCCCGAAATCCGGCCCGCGAAAGGCGCTCCTGTCGCCCCTCCTCCGCCGGCGCGGACAGCGCCCGCCGAAACCGCTCCCGAGGTTCCTTCCCCGGGGGGAGTCCTCATAACGCGGGTAAGGTGGGGGGAACAGCCCGACGCTTACCGGGCGGTGGTCGACATCACCGAACAGGTGGAGGCGGCGGTTTCGGAGTCGCCGGGCAATGTCGAGGTCACCTTCCGGGGCGCTTCCGGCCCGGATATTGACGGCAAAAGCCCGTGGCCCGTTTTGTCGGCGGCGGCGAGGCGTCAGGGCGCCGATACGGTGATCCGGTTTTCTCATTCGGCCGACAGCGTAAAAGGATTTTGGGTGGCCGATCCGCCAAGGTACGTGCTCGACTTCTTTTTCGCCGGCCCGCGGGCCGGAACGGAGACCGTCGCGGCAACCGAGACGCCGGAGCCCGTGCCCGACGTCGCGCCCGCCGTGAGAAACACGACCATAGAGACCGCCGCCCCTAAAGAGACGCCCGGGCAAAAGGCGAAATTTTTGGTGGTGGTGGACGCCGGCCACGGCGGTCACGACCCCGGCGCGCTTGGAAACAAACTCAGGGAAAAAGACATCAACCTGCTTGCCTCCCTTCAGCTTGGCATCAGCCTCAAGGCGCTCGGCATGGACGTGAAACTGACGAGACAGGATGACAGGTATCTCAAACTCGGCGAGCGCACCGAGATCGCCAACAACGCCGACGCCGATATCTTCGTAAGCCTGCACTGCAACGCCGTCCCGAAGGGGAGACACGCGTCCGGGACCGAGTTGTATCTCATGGCTGAACAGTCCGACGAAGACGCCCTGAACCTGGCCATAATGGAAAACAGGGAACTCAGCGGAGGCGCGGAAAACGCCGAGGAAGTCAACTCCGCGGCCGACCAGAAGACGCGGCTTCTGCTGAAGATTCTCGGCGACATGCAGCAGAGCGATAAGATCAGCGAGAGCACCACAATGGCTGAGTTTCTTTACGATAGAATGAGAGGGGCGGGTTTGAAGATAAGGAACGTCCGGCAGGCGCCGTTTTTCGTGCTGAGAGGCGCGGGGATGCCAGCCGTTCTGGTCGAAATGGGCTATATCACGGAGGCCAGCGACGCGAAAAACCTGAACTCTCAGACCGAGAGAAAAAAAATGATGGACGCCCTGGCGCAAGGGATAAAAAATTACCTTGACAGGCGTCCCGGAGAAGGAGGACGTCAATGAGACCTTCGCAGAGGAGAAAAATTCCCTTCGACGACGAACCGTCGCCTAGCGAAAAACGGGAGTTGATCAGACGCGGAGAATGGGAGGAAGATGAGGACGCGGACGCGGAAGTGCGCGACCGCGCGCCGCTTGTGTTCAGGCTTCTCGCCTGGACGTCTTTGGTCGTGATTTTCTTCGCGGTTGGGTACGCGGCTACTTCACTAGCCTTCAAATGGCTCGACAAAAGCGCTTACGAGACCGGAACCCGCGCTCCTGGGAATCCGGTAAACGCCGCTGAGGTGACGCAAAACCTTTTGACCGCGCCCGCGGGAGCGGAAGGTTCGGTTCCCGATTCGCCGGCCCCCGCGAATCTGACGGTAACGCAGGGACGCGACGCCTACGTCGCGGTCACCATATCGATTCCCGACGGCAGCTCGTTCAAGACGAGACAGATACGCTGCGCCGGCGCTCTGAGGGAAGACACGATCAAACAGACGCTGGCGGCGTATATGGACGCCATGAAAGAAAGTCAGATATTGGCCTCCGGAGCCCAGGACCTGAACATATTTCAGAGCGGCGAGTGGCTGTATCTCAACATGAGCGGCGATTTTCTGGAATCCATAAAAACTCTCGGCGCGGAAAAATCGCGGCTGATGCTGACGGGCCTGGTGAAAACGATGTACGACAACTTCCCTCCTGTCAATAAGATCAAGTTTTACATAGACGGCAAGGAAGTGCGCGACAAAAAACCCATCGATCTCACATCTCCGTGGGGTTTCAGCGTCAGATCGTGAGTTCGCGGCCGACGCGCCGGGGGCGTGAGTGATATAAAAATAGTCCTCGCGAGCGGGAACCGTCATAAATACCGCGAATTCGCCGATTTCTTCGCTTCGTTGAACGGCGCGCCGGGCGAACGCGCGGAACTGCTGAGCGTCGCGGATTTTGCGCAAACTCCCGGAGATATCGAGGAGTCCGGTTCGAGCTACGAGGAAAACGCGGCCATAAAGGCCCGTATATGCGCCGGATTTTTCGGGCTCCCGGCGATAGCTGACGACAGCGGGCTCGAAGCGCGGGCGCTCGATTGGAAACCAGGCATATACAGCGCGCGCGCCGCGGCGGGCGGCGACAGCGGCAGGATCGCGTGGCTGCTCGGGGAGATGGAGGGAAAAAACGACAGAAGAGCCTGTTTCAAGGCGTCTCTCGCAATAGCGTTTCCCAACTCCCGCGAGGGAACGAGGGATTATTTTTCGTCGGAGGGCGTCTGCTGGGGAAACATCTCCAACCGCCCTTCGGGGGAAGACGGTTTCGGCTACGATCCGGTGTTCGTGCCCGACGGATATCAAAAAACATTTGCCGAACTGGGGCGCGCGGTCAAAAGCAAAATTTCGCATCGCGCGATTGCGATGCGAGGGGTAGCGTTATTGCTGCCTCATGTGGTAAAATATTTTCTCGCGTACTGCGGATGATTTTGGAAACAAAGCTCTTATGGGGGGCTATCGAGCGATGAAAATTGTTATATCTGTCTTGTTTTTAGTTCTGTGTATCGGTCTGATCCTGGTAATTCTCACGCAGCACAGAAAAAGCGGGGGCTTCACCGGCGGTTTCGGCGGCGGCGGCACCCAGATGGACATGTCGGGAGGTTCCTGGCAGCGCATGACCACGATGACTAAGATAACCGTGGTGCTTACGGCGGCTTTCATGCTGCTGTCCCTGGTGCTCCTTAAAGTGTAACGCGCACGAACGGCTTGACCTCATTTTTTCGTTGTTATATAATTCGTTGGTTTGCGTTACAGGATGTTCGCGCGCTGAACCGTCAGCGGCGCTGTTTTTAGAAGAGGGGGAAATTTTATGATCGGCACGCGCACTTATGTGGCCAAAAAGGAAGAGGTGGAACGCCGCTGGTACGTCATCGACGCGACGGACAAACATCTCGGACGCATGGCTGTTCAGATAGCCCGTATTTTAACCGGGAAACACCGTCCCGGGTATACGCCGCATGTGGACACAGGGGATTTCGTAGTGGTCGTTAACGCGGAGAAAGTCGGACTCACCGGCAAAAAGAGGGAGCAGTCCAAATTATACAGATACAGCGGCTATCCGGGCGGATTGAAGTCCGCGACGTACGGGGAAGTAATCGCGCGCCGTCCCGCTCATCTCATCGAAAAAGTGGTATGGGGGATGCTGCCCAAGACGCGGTTGGGCCGGGCTATGTATAAAAAATTGAAGGTATACGCCGGCGGCGAACACCCGCACGCCGCTCAGCGCCCTGAACCCGTGGAAAGCTTCAACTGGTAGGGAGGACGATCATACATGGACATTGCCAATTTCTGGGGAACCGGCCGCCGCAAGAACGCGGTAGCCCGTGTGCTTCTTCGCTCGGGTGCCGGAAAGATAACGATTAACGACCGCGAGGTTGACGACTACCTGCCCAGGTTTATATGGAAGTCGCAGGCGGTCGAGCCGCTTGCGGTCGGCGGGGTGGAAGGCAGGGTCGACGTGAAGATAAACGTTCACGGAGGCGGACTCACGGGACAGAGCGGCGCGATTCGCATGGGCATCGCGAGGGCGATAATCAAGCTCAATCCCGACGCCCGGCAGGCGCTTAAAAAAGCGGGAATGCTGAAACGCGATTCCCGCATGGTCGAGCGCAAAAAGTTCGGTCAGAAGGGCGCGCGCGGAAAGCGGCAGTTCTCCAAGCGTTAATCGCGGGGAATTACCCCGAGACGCGCAATATCGACGCGAAACACGAACGGACGGCGCAGAAAAATTCGCTGTCCGTTTTTTTTGCCGTTTTAGCGTGGCGGCGACGCCGCGCGAATTTTTCCGTAAATTTCTCCCCGCCCGCGTGAAATGTGTTTCTTAATAATAATGTCCTCCTCGGTGATTCAGTAATTTTATAAACATTTCCCGTTAGTTTTTTAGAAAAACGCCATATTATTTTTAAAATATACCAAGATTTTCCAGGACACATATTATATCAGCAGGTGTTCAAAGGAATTGGGATTAAACCGCTTGTTATCTTGAAATGTACCGATGTAGAAATTTGGCTATAATAAACGAGGTGGTATTGAGTTTTTGTTGGAAGTGCGGACAGTCAGCGGAAAGCGAGATGTATCTACCCAATACCTGTTGATATAGTCGATGTTGGGGTAATTTCCAGGCCAGAAACAGTTTGCGGCGCTTTATGGCGCTCGATGAGGCCGTTTTATAGGTGTTCGTTACTTGACGTTCCTTTATGAAACGACTGTGAATAGGAGGAAAGAGCATGACAAAACTGTCCTTGAGGAGGGCGCGGTTCCGAAAAGGAAAGGGATTTTCCCTCGTGGTGGTGCTGATTATATGTTTGATAGGCCTCGGTATAGTGGGCGCCGCGATGCAGTTCACCGCCGCGGCGGGCGGGAGCGGGAGGGTGGCTTCCTCTTTGACGGCGAAGTACAACATCCTGCAGGACGCGGTGGAGGAGGGCAGGGCGCTGTTGAAGGAGAGTATGGATCATGACGGCGAGCCCCACAGGTATTTCCATAAGCGTGGTATCGCGGTGGATACGTCCATAACCGAATCGAGCATATTGCTGCTGACCGATTCGCCTACGGGCTATCCGGGCGTGGATTTTCCTCTCGGAAACGCGATAACGAGAGATATTAACAAGAGGGATCTGGGGCGTTTGGGCGTCTTTGGCGACAGCGGCCTGATCACCGTGCGGATATACGATATGCAGTACGACCCCAAATTGGTTCCGTCGGTGGGAACCGGCCCGAATCAGATCAGCCCGGAAGAGTTGCAGCAGCTCCCCCCGCACATACAACTTTTGGGAGCGGACGATAGCAAAACATATATCACGACGGACGGTCCCGATAAAGAACGTAATCCCCTGATGGGGGATGGGTCGGGCTATGCGGGCGTTTACCTCATACGGGCGACGCTCAGCGTCATGAGCGCGGGCGGTTCTCCGGTCCAGTCATGGAGCGTCGAGACGTCCGTCATCCAGGCCAACATGCAATAAAGTTTAAATATCATATCAAATAAAAAAACCAGGACACGCGGGAGGTAACAGTCATGACAAACATCGATGAAAAAAAACGGACTCAGGCAAATCGGCTGAAAAATTTTTCCGTGCCGGTCACTTTGATACTGGCGCTGGCGGTCATATCCCTGACGGCTTTTTGCTATCCGGCCGCAAGGACGGACGCGTCGCAGCTACGGAACGTACGGAGCGGGGCCTCGTACGCCGTGAGTACCGTCAGCGCTGATGTCGTCAGCGAAGACGAGCGGGTCGCGCAGTGATATGAGCGCCGGTTTATCTTCCCGCGCGAGACGGCGCGCGGCGGGACGGAAAAATCGCGCCGGATTCGGGAGCCGCGGCGGGAGGGGGAAAACCTCATGATGGGATATAAAGGGAAAATATTCAGGGCGATCGCTTCTTTGCTGGTTTTTTTATACGTCCTGTCGCCGGCCGCTGAGACGGGCCTCGCCTTTGCTGCTTGGCTCGATCCGCCAATCGGGGCGCCCGGAAAGGACGACGTCGGCGTGAACGACGAGGACGACGTCAACAGGAGGATACAGAAGGCAAACGTGCTGTTTTTTCTCGACACGAGCCATCCCATGATGTTCGAGCCGAGGGGGAGGCTGCCTTACGTAGTTTTAGATAGATTTGGCAGTATCGACAGCGGAGCCACCCAGACCGCGTACGGTTATAACGCGGCCGGCGCCGCGGAAATGATGCGATACGCGACGTTCGGCGTCGGCACGGTACCCCCTGTTGACAGTTTTTTCACCGCGAAACTGCGCAAATGGGTGAATTACGGGCGTGACACGGACGAGCGCAACAACCTGGGCGCCACCGGAGGCAGCGCCGACATAAACGCCGCCGAGAACATGTATCGGTACTATTCCCCTTACGGACAGGCGGGGCATAATCTGCAGGCTACGTTTCGAAATCAGCAGGACGCTTATTCAGGGACGATTGACGATTCCGGTTTGGGCTACGCTTTCAGCGACACCGCCGCTATCAGAAACAACCGGCCGCTGCCCTATATGCTCGTGTTCAAAAACCCGGCGTACTGGGAAAACGGCATGCCGGGTTTCAACCCAAACAATGCCGCCCACCGGGAGGAACTCGTTCCCAACGACAGCAGGCTTTATCAGACCAAACTGGTGATGTGGCGTCTGCTGGCTGACCGAATACTCTTCGAGAATATAAGGTTTGGTATGTCGACAGTTTATACGGTTGCCTTTACCGCTCAGTCAGCTACCACCGGCAATGTGCCCAACGCCGGAACCGCCCGTAATACCCCGAATAATCATGTGGTGTACAAGGTAGATCCCTGGGGAGCCAATGCTACTTATCCAAATGGCGCCTACTATATAACCGCCGACGGCGCATCGTCGAGCAATACCGGCCAAACCGAATCCGTTCAGGGAGGGACATGGGGCATATACGCGACGACCGGCGCGAATTTGAACCGGCAGCGCCGCGCTTTCCTGAGGGTCCCAATCGCCGAGTACGACAAGGTGTGGACCACAAAAGGCCGCGCGGTCACCATGACGCAGATGGAGCGTTTC
>JAISDQ010000145.1 GCA_031264605.1 Synergistaceae bacterium
GCGGATCGTCGACGATGACGCGGAGAACGCCGAAATCCGCCGTATCCGCCAGCGAAAGCGCGCGCAGATCGATGCCGGCGCCTCCCATTATCTCCGTCACTTCGGCGAGCGTCCCCAACCTGTTTTCCACGAATATCGATATCTGATCGACTATCATCTTCAGCCCCTCCTTTTTAAATTTTGCGCCTGTCGATGACGCGGACGGCTTTGCCCTCGCTTCGCGCGATACTGCGGGGCGCCGCCAGGGTCACTTTCGGCGAAATGCCGAGCATGGATTTCATGTCGGCCACGAGTTCGCTCTCCTTTGCCGATATATCCTTCACGGTGTCGGAGAACATTTCCGGCGGCATCTCGACCTGGACGTCCAGCGTATCGGTGTGATGGACCCTGTCGACGATTATCTGATAGTTCGGCGGCATACCATTCTTCAGCAGCACCGCTTCTATCTGCGACGGGAACACGTTGACGCCTCTGATTATCAGCATATCGTCCGTCCGCCCCATCAGGCGCGACATTTTTATCAGTGTACGTCCGCAGGAACATTTTTTTCTCGACAGCACGCAGATATCGCGCGTCCTGTACCGCAGGAGAGGGAACGCCGCCTTGCTGATACAGGTGAGCACGAGTTCGCCCTTTTCGCCGTACGGCAAAACCTCGCCGGTTGCGGGGTCGATGATCTCGGGGACGAAATGATCCTCGTTCACGTGCATTCCGGTCTGCTCGGAGCACTCGAACGAAACGCCCGGCCCGGTGATCTCGGTGAGACCGTATATATCATACGCTTTAATTCCGAGGTTTTTCTCGAGGTCGCGGCGCATCTCCTCGCTCCACGCCTCGGCGCCGAAGATTCCGGCCTTCAGTTTGATCTTGTCCCGCACCCCTTGGCCGTTGATGCTCTCGGCGAGGTACGCCGCGTAAGAGGGCGTGCAGCATAAAATGGTCGAGCCGAGGTCGGTCATGAACTGTATCTGACGCTCCGTGTTGCCCGACGACATCGGAAGCGTGAGAGAGCCCACCTTGTGCGATCCTCCGTTCAGCCCGGGACCTCCGGTGAAGAGGCCGTAACCGTAACAGACATGCACCACGTCCTCCCTGCCGCCTCCGGCCGCGACGATCGCCCTGGCGCAACAATCGTCCCATAAGTCGATGTCTCCCTGGGTGTAGAAGGCGACAACCCGTTTGCCGGTCGTGCCGCTGGTTGACTGAATACGCACGGTTTCCGACAGTGGAACCGCCAGCATCCCATAAGGATACTGGTCTCTCAGCGCGTCCTTCGATGTAAAGGGCAGTTTAGGCAGGTCGTCGATCGACGCGATATCCCCCGGCGCGACGCCGGACTCGTCCATAAGCCCTTTGTAATAAGGGACGCGCCCGTATACGTGTTTCACTGTATCCGCCAGCCGTCCGCCCTGAAGCTCCCTCATCCTCTCCAGTTCCGCGCATTCCGTTTCACCCTGATAATAACTCAACTTGCTATCCCCTTTCGTGTGTTTTAAGACAAAAAAATACCGGGATCCCCTGAAAGGATCCCGGTTTCGTCCGTGATTTGAGCTGAAGCCGTTTTAAATCGTCACTCCGATTCGCGCGGCTCCGCACAGATCCCGAAAGAAACGGGACCCATGCCGGTAAAGGAGAATATCGCGTCACGAGATACGCCCAGCGCAACATCCGCGAGATATGCCTTTCTCATACGCCAATACCCCCTTTCATAAATTACTTGTTTTTATACACCGCAAACCGCAATTCGTCAAGCTGTTCTTTTATTTAAACCGCGGGACATATCCCCTTGGCTCCGCCCGAGACTTCGATCCAGCGATCAAGGTTCTGTTTTCGGCGCGTCCTGTTCCGCGCCGGACACAGGTATGACGGAATTTTTCATGGCCAGGGCGTCCTCGGGCGATATGAACTGCATCCGCGTCATTTCGTCCACCACGAATATGAAAATTTCCCGCGCCTTCGGCGTCTCGGGGGTCTCACGCAGAATTTCCGCAAGGCTGCTTTCCGTCTCCGCGAGGACTATCTTGTAATGAGCCTGCCCCATCCTCACTTCGTTCTTCACCACGCCGGGCTCGTTGATGCTCTTCGCGATATCGGTTCTCAGCCGCTCGATGAAAAGCGGCGATTCGAATTTCGTGTTGATTATACGCGTGAGGCGGTCCATCTCCATGACGCAGGCCGAACGATCCCAGTCATCGTCTTCGCCGGAATCGGCGTACTCGCCGTAATCCTCGAACTCTTCGTCATCCTCCTCATAGTGAGAATCGGTGCAAAGGACGGTCGCGGCGTACACGAAATAGAGGCACTGCGAGAGAAATCCGTAGGGATTCCGAAAAAGCGGAAATATCAGGTAAAGGGGATGCACCATGAACATGAACATGTCCGGCCCGGGAACCTTGAACAGCAGGTAGTGAATCCCCGCGCTCATCGCCGCGACGACTATGATGTTCAAAAAAGAGGCGAAAATGTAACAGAGTATCGTCATAGCGGGAAGAACGATTACGCCGCTGACGGGTCCCTTGTGGTCTCTCCTGACGACGAACGGAACCAGGAACATCACGACCGACATAACGAGGGGGATCATTATGAATTCGCCCTGCATGACCCCGCTCTGAGCCACGGCGATATGCGCCTGGTTTTCAAGCTCCGCGAGATTCGCCATCGCGGCGGAATAACTCCGCAGTTCTCCGAATTTCTGGATGAAGGAAACGCCGAGAAATACCTTGAACCTGGTGTCCCACCACGCCAAAAAAATGAGGCCCCAGTAAATCAGGTTCGCCACAGGCCAGAAAAACGCGCGCCACAGGGAAATTTCTATTCTATTGAACATCAGACGGCAACCCGTTCAGCAAGGCGGGCAACGCGAAGCCCAAACGCAAAATGTACGGATATCCGGCGCGATCCAAACAACATGACATTCCTCCAGTGCAACAGACGCTTTCATGAACATCCGGGACTATTATAACGTAATGTCGCGAATCGCAAAACGTTTTTAGAGAGCTAACCGCCAATACGGCGCAGCGCGCTCCTCGCGGGGACGGACGTTCTTATTTGTTTCACGAGCCCTTGAAGCCTTTTGAAAGTGGGCGCGTCGACAGGGATATCCTTGAAATAAAACACGCCGAACGAGAGCGTGAACTCCTCAGCCAAAACCGTTACCGCCGAGTCCGCCCCCAAAACCGAAGCCGCCGAACGCACAAATTCCTCAAGTCCTTCCCCTGATTTTTTCTCAAATCCGAGGCGTCTCATCGCGCGTAAGAAACTGTTCCTCAGCGCCAATTCTTTCGAATATTTACCTTTCCGCGCGCCGGCGCGTATATTTTTCACGGCTACTAGCGCGATAACGGCCAAAAACGCGCCGCCCGCGATATTTCGCGTGTCGGACGCAAATCTGTCGGTGAGAGATTTCATCGAAGCGCCCGGCGAAGCTATGAATCCCCTCAACATTTCCAATAGCTCCGATTGCGTTTCCCGCTCGTACTCCATGAATACGCGCGACACCCGATAATTTATGAAGTCGAGGTACATCCAGAAAAATCCGAATTGGGCCTCGCCCGACGCGCCGCCTTGGATACTTTCGTCGTCCGGGGTTGGATCGTATCTGCGCCAGGATTTTTCGTCCCCGTCCCACGCTTCCACCCATACGTGAGCGTTGGCCTGGCTGACTACG